>JAZUFP010000156.1:0-2383 GCA_045640765.1 Acutalibacteraceae bacterium | reverse complement strand
TGCCGCGGCTGTCAATAATCTGGGCTTCGGCGACAAGATGACCCACATTTCCACCGGCGGCGGGGCCTCGCTTGAATTTTTGGAAGGTAAAGAACTGCCCGGTATCGTAGCACTGAATAATAAGTAATTTATATCGAAGGGCGGTGAAATACCGCCCTTTCGGTTGTTTAATATGAAAAGGAGATATGTATCATGGACAAGACTAAAAGAAACGCAATTATTGCAGGAAACTGGAAAATGAACAAAACCCCGTCTGAAACGACCGCTTTGATCAATGAAATGAAACCGTTGGTCGCGGGTGCTGATTGCAAGGTCGTTCTGTGCGTTCCGTTTATCGATATCGCAGCGGCGGTAAAAGCGGCTGAGGGCTCCAATATTGAAATCGGCGCTGAAAACGTACACTTCAAGGAAAGCGGCGCGTACACCGGTGAAGTATCCGCAAAAATGCTTACCGAAGCGGGCGTCAAGTATGTTGTGATCGGCCACAGCGAAAGAAGACAGTATTTCGGCGAAACGGATCAGACCGTTAATCTGCGCGCACTTGCCGCGTTAAATGCCGGTCTGACTGCTATTATCTGTGTTGGCGAAACTTTGGAGCAGAGAGAACTCGGTTATACCGAAACTCTTTTGAAATTCCAGACCAAAATGGCACTTACCAACGTCACGAAGGAACAACTGAAAAATGTTGTGATCGCTTATGAACCCGTATGGGCGATCGGTACCGGCGTTACCGCTACCGCTGAACAGGCCGATGAAGGAAACGGTTATGTTCGTGCCGCCATTGCGGAAGTTTACGGCAAAGATGTTGCTGAAACCGTTACGATTCAGTACGGCGGCTCTATGAACGCGAAAAATGCGGACGAACTGCTTGGAAAAGTTAACGTTGACGGCGGTTTGATCGGCGGCGCTTCGTTGAAAGCCGAAGATTTTTCGATTATTGTCAAAGCTGCGAGTAAATAATAATTTTGGGTGAGAACATGAAAAAACCAATTGTTTTAACCATTATGGACGGTTTCGGTTACAATCCGTCTAATGATGGAAACGCGATCTATTCGGCTGAAACGCCGCGTCTGGATTCGATTTTTGCCAATTGCCCCAATACGTTGATCGGCGCTTCCGGTATGGATGTCGGTCTGCCGGACGGGCAGATGGGCAACAGCGAAGTCGGCCATACCAATATCGGTGCCGGACGGGTGGTTTATCAGGAATTGACCCGTATTACCAAATCGATCACCGACGGTGATTTCTTCCAAAACGAAGCGTTTTTACACGCTGTTGAAAACTGCAAAAAGAATGACAGCGCATTGCATTTGATGGGTCTGCTTTCTGACGGCGGTGTGCACAGTCATAACGAACATTTATACGCACTTGTCAAATTGGCAAAGGATAACGGACTTTCCCGTGTGTATATCCATGCATTGCTCGACGGACGTGATGTTCCGCCGGCAAGCGCGGCAGATTATATTGATCAACTGAACGCAAAACTGGCGGAGATCGGCTGCGGCAAGATCGCTACGGTCATGGGTCGTTTCTACGGTATGGACCGCGATAACCGCTGGGAGCGTGTCGGTAAAGCGTATGCCGCTTTGGTTTATGGCGAGGGGATCCGGACCGATGATGCCGCGGCGGCGGTGCGTACGTCCTATACCGTCAAGGACGAAGAAGGCAAATTTATCACGGATGAATTTGTTTTGCCGACTGTCGTTGACGATACCGAACGGATCAAAACGGGCGACAGCGTGATCTTCTTTAATTTCCGCCCCGACCGTGCGCGCGAAATCACCCGTACGTTTGTTGATGACGATTTTGTCGGGTTTGAGCGCAAGGGCGGCAGACAAAAGGTTTATTATGTCTGCATGACCCAGTATGACGCTTCGATGCCGAATGTTGAGGTCGCGTTCAAACCGGAATCTTTGACGAATACGCTGGGTGAATTTCTGGCGAAAAACGGCATGACGCAGCTGCGTATTGCCGAAACCGAAAAGTATGCGCACGTCACATTCTTCTTCAACGGCGGACGTGAAGTCATGTTCGAAGGAGAAGACCGTATTCTGGTCAACTCACCGAAGGTCGCGACCTATGATTTGCAGCCCGAAATGAGCGCGAACGAGGTCTGTGACAAGGTTTGTGAAGCGATTGAAAGCGGCAAGTATGACGTGGTTATTCTGAATTTCGCAAACTGTGATATGGTTGGTCATACCGGCATTTTCGATGCCGCTGTCAAAGCGGTCGAAACGGTTGATACCTGTGTCGGACGCGTTCAGGATTCTACCCTTAAAATGGGCGGTGTAATGCTTTTGACGGCCGACCACGGCAATGCCGATCGTATGGTTGACGTGGATGGTACACCGTTTACCGCACACACCACCAACCCGGTACCGTT
>JAZUFP010000155.1:0-3478 GCA_045640765.1 Acutalibacteraceae bacterium | reverse complement strand
TTGATGTTCTCGAAAACAGCGTTTTTAATGTCCCCGATTTGAATGGAAAATCCGGCTGTGTGAACAAAAGTCATATCGGAAAGTAAGAGATTTTCAATGTTGTTGAAAAGCATACAGGTCGAAACGCCGTAAAACGAGCGTTCTTTATCATACATACCGCTTTTGCCGTATCCCATCCGGCAATCTCTTGATTCTTCCCAAATGCCGCCGCTGATTGAAATGTTGATGTTTTTCGGGGTACTTTTCGGTATCGGTGTATGGGTACCGTCTTTGGTTTCGGTGTTGCGAAGCATTAAAACGTCACAATCGGGCGTAAGGCAAATTCGCGCGGTACCGTCCGCTTTTATACTGCGGTTTGACGGTATCAGAACGGTGCCGTCAATGTAATAGGGAATTGACCGTTCCGGTATCACAACGGTTTGGTGCTTTTCCAAGGCGGCGTTTAAGGCATCCGTCCAAATCTCTCTTCCGTCAACCGTTCTTTTTAGGTTGTCGTATTCAGCAATGCTTACAACGTCATCTGTAAATGAAACGCTGTCTTTTACAAGATTTTCAACGCCTTGTAAATCCTTCAGTATGGTTGCCTTAACCGTTTTCATCCGTCGTTCTCCTTGAAATATTGTCGTTTTAAGTCCGGCCCGAAAAGTCGCTTTACCCACAAAATAGTATAGGTTAAATAATATGTAATGTCAATAATCATTGACAACCCACTTAAAGAATAATACAATAATTTAAAACTGATTATGGGGGAAGAAATGTATGAAAGAAGTACATTTGATTTGCAACGCACATATTGACCCGATTTGGCAATGGACGGAGGCCGAAGGCATTTTTACGGCGCTTTCCACCTTCCGCTCGGCAGCAAATCTGTGTGAAGAATTTGATTATATCTTCTGCCATAACGAGGTAGAGCTGTATAAGTATATCAAAAAATACGATCCCGATTTGTACGCCAAAATCAAGGAATTGGTGCGCATCGGCAAGTGGCATATCATGGGCGGTTGGTATTTGCAGCCCGATTGCAATATGCCCTGCGGCGAAAGCTTTGTCCGTCAGATTATGGTGGGACGAAAATTCTTTATGGAAGAATTCGGCAAAGCGCCCACGGTTGCAACCAATTTCGATTCGTTCGGTCATACACGCGGCCTTGTGCAAATTATGGCGAAATGCGGTCAGGACGGCTATATCATCCACCGCCCGTACCCGTCGGTTTGCCCGATCGGCGCCAATCAGTTCTGGTGGGAAGGTTTTGACGGCAGCCGCATCAAGGTCAACCGCGAATTCACCTACGGCACGGCGCTTGGCCACGCGGTGGAGGGGATAAAGGATAAAATTTCCCGTGCGGATGAAACGGATGACATCATCTGCGTGCTGTGGGGCGTTGGCAACCACGGCGGCGGACCCTCCCGAAAAGATTTGCGGGATATCGAAAAAATGATTGCCGAGGATGAAATGGAAATTTTGCATTCCACGCCGGAAAACTTTTTCGCCAAAATCGACCCGAAGGTGGTCTATCGCGAATCTCTGCTGACCTCTATGCCGGGGTGTTATACCACGATGAGTCGGCTGAAAGCAAAGTATATCGAACTGGAAAACACCTTCTACGCAACCGAAAAAATCTGCTCACTTGCTGCCCAAAAGGGATTGATCACCTACCCGCAGGCCGAATTGGATGAAGCGGTAGAAGACTTGATGTTGGTCGAATTCCACGACGTTCTGCCCGGTACGTCGGTGCGTTCGGGTGAAGAAAACGCCCTGAACGTCATCGGTCATGGAATGAAGACTTTGATCGACCTGCGCTCGCACGCATTGTATGCGCTTTCGCTCGAAATGCAGCCTGCGAGGGAAGGGACTTACCCGATTTTGGTGTTCAATCCGCACCCCTATGCGTGGGAAACCGAGGTAACCTGCGAACTGTCGCTGGCGGATCAGAACTGGGATGAAGAAAACGTTTCTCGTTTGGACGTTGTCGACGAAAACGGCAAAAAATTGCCGATGCAGATCGTGAAAGAGGAAAGTAATTTAACGCTGGATTGGCGCAAAAAGGTCGCTTTCCGTGCTAAATTAAACCCGCTTTCGGTAAACCGCTTTGACGTGGAGATCACATTTGGCCCGAAACAGGAAATTGAGAAAACAAATGCACTGAGTTATCAGGATGACCGCAAAACCGTTGAAATCGACGAAAAAACCGGTCTGCTGACTCGCTACTGCGTCGACGGTGTTTCTTATCTTGACGGTCCGGTTTTGCCGATGCTGTTTGAAGATAACGCAGACCCGTGGGCGATGGGGGATTTTCAGCTGGAACGCCTCGGAACAAATCCGCAGCCGTTTGCACTCTGCCAAAATCCAAGCGGGGTTTTCCGCGGTATGAAGCCGATTCAGGTTATCGAGGACGGCGAAATTTACCGCGCGGTGGAAGCGTTCTTTGAAAAGGGCAATAACCTTATTCGCTTGGAATATCGCATTTATAAAAACGATCCGGCGGTCGATATTTTGGCCGACGTGTTCTTTAACGATGCCGACCGTATGCTGAAACTGGCCGTACCGCTTGCGCAAACCGGTATGTTTGTCGGCGGAACGGCGTTCGGTACGCAGGAACTGTATATGGACGGCAGGGAATGTGTCTCCCAGCGTTTTGTGGCAATGAAAAACGGCAACGGCGGCTTGGCGGTGCTGAATAACTGTCAGTACGGCTCTGCCTTTGAAAACGGCACGCTGTACCTGTCGCTGCTGCGTGGTGCCGGATACTGCGCTCACCCGATTGCGGAACGCCCACTGCTGCAGCCGGGCCGCTTTACAAAACGGATCGATCAAGGCTGGCTGCAATATTCGTTCCGCCTTGTTCCTGCGAACGAAAACGAATGGTGCCGGCTGGCAAATGAATTTAATCAGCCGCCCTATGCACTTAACGTTTTTCCGGATGCTTCGGCCAAACCCACGCCGTTTACGGTTGAAATCGGTAATAAAAATATTACGCTTGAAGCCTTCAAAAAGTGCGAATCGGCCGACGGTTTTGTTTTGCGGCTGTATAACGCAAGCGAAACGGAAGCCGAAACCGCCGTTACAGTCGGTACGGCGTCTGCCGATTTCCGCTTTGGTCGGTACGAGGTGAAAACCCTGCTGTATCACGCCGAAACGCTGACCGAATGCGATGAAATGATGATATAACGAGAGTGGTTTATGCGTAAGAAAACTATTATCGGCCTTTGTGTGGCGGTTAAAAAAGCAAAAAGAGATACCGGGAAAAGCATTTCTGCTGATTCCGGTATCTCTTTACCTCGCCAATGCCTGTGCTCCTGAAATACTTTCCGTAAGAACATCCGGCCTTCCGACAAGTCTTATTAATTTTTAAATCCGGTAAAAAGTACTGACAAAAATGATAAAAATCCTTTATGAAATACTTCCGCTCCGAATATTGGGAATACTGCTCTTCATTCTTTACAGTCTATCCCATCAAAGTCGGTGCATGAACCTTTCA
>JAZUFP010000154.1:0-3855 GCA_045640765.1 Acutalibacteraceae bacterium | reverse complement strand
CCGGACGATATCGTATCCGTACCGACATCCGCCGGTGAAACCTTCGGCATTGTAAAAAGAATTCGGCGCTGTACCGTTAAACACGCGCCCTATCCGCCCGAAAAAACCAAATTCATATCCCGGAAAGTCGGTCGAAAACTGGGTGTCTGCCTTGAAAACGTCGATATGCGCGTTCCGCTGGATATTTCCGTAAAACACCGCAAATCGTTCGGCGGCGAAATCACGATCGTTACCGGTCAAGCTGAAAGAGAAGCCGAACGAAAAAAGAACCCGTATGGCGCAATGATTGAAACTTATCCCGTTTCCATGGCGGGAAAAACGGTCGCCGTCAACGGAAAAACGACCATTCCGCCGCCGAAAAAAGCGACCTCTTCCACACCGACAGATGCGTTTTGGCTTCGCAAACGCGCGCTTTTCAACAGCAATACCTATGAGTGTTCCTATTGCCACAGTTATTATGATAACGCGTTTTCGATCTGCCCAACCTGCCGCAAAAAAATTGCCGGAACGAAAGAAGCACCAAAATCAACGGTCCCGAATGCACATTGGGTCAAAGAAGATCACCTTTGGGGAAGTTCGTTCTACCGCTGTTCCCGATGCGGCAGGAAATATGCGTCCTCTTCTTCCACCTGTCCGAACTGTGCCGCGAAAATGACAAATATCAAAACCGATCCCGTATGGATAGATGAAATGTCGGAATACGACGATTTTAATTAAATTTCCCGAAAGAGGTGCAATATGCTGACCTTTATTTCCCCCGAAAACAGAGCGACCGTTTCACTGGCGATCCCGGCGCAGGAACTGTTCCGGACGCGTAAAGAATTTGAACGCCGCCGCAAAGCCGACAGCAGTGTGACCTATCAACGGTACGATATGGAAAACTGCGACGAAGCGGAACGGTCGGTTCCCGCCCCCGTCCGCATTGAGTGGCGGTTTGAGGAAGACCCCGATACGCCCGACGATCTGCGTGGCGGTTCCTTTTTCGTACTGGTCTCCGAAAAGCGGGACCTGTCCGACCCGGTTGTTGTCGCGGCCGACGGTACATACGCCGACGTGTGGAATTTGAAAATCGGAACACGGTACTATTACTGCGTACAGCACGAAGGCCGCCGTTCCGAAATCCGGCATTTCAAAACCAAAGCCACCGCGCCGCGCTGTATTCTGGTCGAAGGAAATTCCAACGTGCGTGATCTCGGCGGATACAAAGCCGGCAAAAAAACCATCCGGCAGGGACTGTTCTACCGCGGCGGCGAATTTGAACGGCATCTGCACATCGAAGAAGCCGGCATTCACCGATTGCAGGCACTCGGGATCAAGACCGATCTCGACCTGCGCGGCGAATCGATCGGAACGGTCGAATATCCGATCCTGCCGCTGTACGGCATCCGGCGGGTCCTGATCCCGATCGGACCGTACGACAGCATTTTCGAGGAAGAAAACCGCCGCCAATGGCACGATATTTTCAAACTGCTGGGCGATCCGGAAAATTACCCGATCTATTACCACTGCTGGGGCGGTGCCGACCGCACGGGAACGCTGGCGTTTCTGGTCGGCGCGCTGTTGGGAATGTCGGAAAAAGACCTTGATTTCGATTATGAATACACTTCCATTTCGATCCAGCAGATCCGTTCGCAGAATTTCGAGCCGTACGTCCGGATGAAACAACTGCTGAACGCCTGTCCGGGAGATACGCTGGCGGAAAAAACGGCGAATTTTCTAAAAAAACATTTTTACCTTACCAATCGTGACCTTGAAAAAATAAAGAAAATATTTCTATGACAAAACGGGTGGATCTTTCCGATCCACCCGTTTTATTATTTCCTTTTCGGAACGATCACGTCCGTCTTTTTGCAGATGCTGTCCGGCGGAACGCATCCGCGTACCGACGTCAGCGGATAAATGTTGCTGTTCCGCCCGATCACCGTACCCGGATTCAGCACACTGCCGCAGCCGACCTCGACAAAATCGCCCAAAAACGCGCCGACTTTTTTGCGGCCGGTCGCGTAATGCCGCTCGCCGTCCTTGATCACCACAGCCCTTTTATCCCGCTTGACGTTGGAGGTCAGCGCCGCCGCGCCCATGTGCGATTTGTAACCCAAAACGGAATCGCCTACATAATTATAATGCGGTACCTGCACGTTATCGAACAGAATCACGTTTTTCAGTTCAGTCGAATTGCCGACCACCGCGTTTTTGCCGACCAGTACGTTTCCGCGGATAAACGCGCCGGGACGGACTTCGGTATCCTCGTCAATAATGCACGGCCCGTTGATCGTCGCGGTCGGCGCCAGTTTCGCGCTTCTGGCGATCCAGACGTTTTCCCCTTGCCGGCAAAAACGGTCGGGGTCCAGCGTCGGCCCGATTTTCAGAATGAAATCCCCGATTTGAGGCAGGATCTCATACGGCAGTGCCGAAGGCGCGAACAGTTCGGCGGCAATGGTTTTGGTCGTGTCAAACAGTGCCGCGTTGGTAATGTTCATGTTATTTCTCCTTTTTTCGGGCAAGCCCCAGTTCGTCGATCAGCGCCGCCACCTGCGCGGTATACTGCTCGCAGACCTTCTGACTGTCGCTTTCCACCATGATCCGGACGACCGGTTCGGTACCGCTTTCACGCAAAAGGATGCGGCCGTTTTCGCCCAGTTCTTCCCCGATTTTCTTTACCAGGGACTGCACCTGCTCATTTCCGGTCACGGCGGCTTTGTCACTCACCGTGACGTTGCAGATATGCTGCGGATACATCGTGACCGGCGCCGCCAGTTTGGAAAGCGACATTTTGCGGTCGATGATCTCTTCGGTCAGCATGATCGCGGTCAGAACACCGTCACCGGTCGAGGCGTATTTGCGTAATATGATATGCCCCGACTGCTCCCCACCGACGGTATAACCGTTCTGTGCCATATTTTCATAAACAAAACGGTCACCGACCGTGGTCTGTTCGTAACGCATACCGGCGTCGTTCAGTGCCTTATAAAGTCCCATATTGGACATGATGGTCGTCACCACGGTATTGCCGGGCAGTAAGCCCTTGCTTTGCAGACGGCGGCCGAGAATGAACATAATATGATCGCCGTTGACGATATTGCCCTTTTCATCGACCGCGATACAACGGTCGGCGTCGCCGTCAAAGGCAAACCCGACGTCCAGATGATTTTCACGGACGTATTTCCGCAAAGCGCCGATGTGGGTAGAACCCGCCTGCTCGTTGATGTTCAAGCCGTCCGGGCTGTCATTGATGACATGGATATGCGCGCCCAGCGCCTCGAAAACCGAGCGGGCGATCATCCACGAAGCACCGTTGGCACAGTCCAGCGCGATATCAAGATTCCGGAACGCGTTGGTCGCCACCGAGATCAGATACCCGACATAACGGTTTCGGCCGGCGTAATAGTCGATAACACGCCCGATCTTATCCCGCGTTGCCAGCGGCAGGTCGTCGGCATCGACCTTTAATTTATCCAGTTCACCGTCTAAATACGCTTCGACCAATGAAAGGGTATGATCTTCCATTTTTTCACCCAGACGGTTGAGCAGTTTGATCCCGTTATCGTAATACGGATTATGCGAAGCCGAGATCATTACACCACAGTCGAACTGTTCCTGGCGGGTGATATACGCCACGCCCGGCGTTGTGATCACGTGCAGAATATAAACATCCGCGCCGCTTGCCGTAGCACCTGCCGCCAGCGCGTATTCCAGCATATAACTGGAACGGCGGGTATCTTTGCCGATAACGATGCGTGCTTTCGGATGGTTATCGCCCGCCGATTTCTGCCGGGTAAAGTACCAGCCGAGAAAACGTCCGATCTTAAAAGCGTGTTCAGCCGTCAACCCGACATTCGACTCCCCGCGGAAGCC
>JAZUFP010000153.1:0-4493 GCA_045640765.1 Acutalibacteraceae bacterium | reverse complement strand
AGACCGCTTGGCCTCCGACTTCTTCCGGTGGTTGCGGCGTTATCAAAATATATCATTATTCCACCCCTTTACAACAGTAAAAAGCCGCCACATTAAATTGTGACGGCTTTGCTCATAATTCTTCAATTTCAAGAATTTTTACCCCTGCTTTACGCAACAGTTCCTCCGCCGGTGAAAGATCGCCGGACAAAACCAACGAGTAACCGCACCCCGAACCCTTTTCGGCTGAGTACGTTCGTTCAATATTGACCTTGAATCCGTGACGCCGCAACAAATCTCTGCCCTTTATCGCATAGGTAATCGTTCCCGTAGAAATTCGAAACCTTTTCATCTGATCACTCCCGTTCACCCGTACTGTACGGCTTGAACACTATCATACTATGCTGATTTCACCAAGCTGTGCCATCCGGCATTTCCTCTTTCATCTGCATTTTATAATAATCGATCACAACGATAAAAACGAGCGGAAAGAGTAATAATCCGCCCAATCCACCAACCTTTAATCCAAAAAACATCACCAACAGCATGAAGACCGGACGGATTCCAAGCTGATTTCCAACCACTTTCGGCTCAACAAAATACCGAATGACCGTAATGACGGCGTAAATGCCCAGAAGACCGATTCCCCGAAGCAATCCGCCCGAAATCAAACTGAAAACAGCCCATGGAATCAAAAATGTTCCGCTTCCGAGAACCGGCATGATATCAACGAATGCAATCAGCAGCGCAAACACAAACGCGTGCCGCACCCGCAGTATCAAGAGGCCTGCAAACAGTTCCGCAAAAGTCAGTGCGGCAAGAATAAGATAACCCCAGAAAAATTTTAAAACATCATTGACAAGGATATCACGGATACGGACAATTTTCCGAACCGTTCCGGCTTGTAAAAATCCTTTGATGAATTTGATCAACGCATCATAGTCTTTCGCGATATAGCAACTTGCGGCAACCGTAACGATCATACTGAACAAAATTGACGGAATCTTCCC
The DNA here is from genome assembly GCA_045640765.1 of Acutalibacteraceae bacterium. Classification (GTDB taxonomy): domain Bacteria; phylum Bacillota; class Clostridia; order Oscillospirales; family Acutalibacteraceae; genus UBA737. The sequence continues at coordinate 3,504 of JAZUFP010000153.1, read as the reverse complement.
TGCCGTCAGCGCGGCAAATTTTGAAACTGATGCGGTCAGCCGGTCAATCAGCGTCTGAACGGTATTTTGAACAGTCGTTTGGATAGCGTCGGAATAATCCTGCGGAAGTCGCTTTGTCATACCCGACAGTTTTCCCAGCAGTTTTTCCGCGAACGGCTCAACAGCCCGCAATTTTTCGGACAAGTAGGTCAGCCAACTCTGCGCATTCGATAATATCTGCCAAACGGCTATCACGATGATCCCGATACTGATCAGATAAATCACAGCGACCATTATTGCCGATACGATTCCGCGGTTCAACCGTATCCGCTTTGCAATACAGTCAGCCGGTTTCTGCACAGCGAACGCCAAAACCGTTCCGATCACAAACGGAAACAAATAACCGATCAACAGTCTCGAAACCGCGATCACCGATACTGCTATGATCACCAGCACGGAAACGTTGACTAAGAACACCTTTTTTTCTTCAAAATTCACAAAATTCACCCGAAAAATCTTTGTCTTTATATTATTTCCGAGAAATTAACAAATACCATTGATTTTTGAACAGAAGTGTATTATAATTAAGAACAATCGTATTTCTGTGGAGGACAATCATGTCTGAGAATAGATTCATTTTGGTAAGCACATCTGTTTTGCCGCCGGTTTTTGAAGGGGTTTTGAAGGCAAAACAGTATCTCGCTGACGGCAGTGCCGCAAGCGCCACAATGGCCGCCCGTATGGCGGGAATATCACGCAGTGCGTTTTACAAGTATCGGGACACAGTTTACGCTTATTCCGGTGAAGCGGAAAACCGCTTGAATTTAAGTGTGGTTCTCAACGATAAAGCCGGGGTATTATCCGAAATGACTTCGGTGTTATCACGTTACGGCGTCAACCTGATCACCGTCAATCAAAACGTGCCGGTCGACGGTACCGCGAACGTTTCCATGACGGTTTCAACCGAACAACTGCATCTGACAGTCAATGAACTGATGGATATATTAAGACGGACCGATGGGGTACTTTCGGTTCGGGCACTTTAACAGAAGGGCAGGTATAATATGATCAATATTGCCTTGATCGGTCACGGGGTCGTCGGCTCCGGCGTTGCCGAAATTTTAATCAACGACAACGCTTTGATTAATGAAAAAATCAAAGACGAATTAAACGTCAAATACATTCTGGATCTGCGGGATTTCCCCGATCTTCCGTACGCTGATCGCTTTATCAAGGATTTTGACAGGATCCTGAATGACGATTCCGTTCAGATCGTTGCCGAAATGATGGGTGGTTTGCATCCGGCATACGAATTCAGTAAACAGTGTCTGCTGGCAGGAAAAAGTGTTGTCACTTCCAACAAGGAACTGGTCGCTTCAAAAGGCGCGGAATTACTGGCGATTGCCAAAGAAAAAAACGTCAATTATCTGTTCGAGGCCAGCGTCGGCGGCGGCATTCCGATCCTCCGCCCCATGGCACAATGCTTATCTTCCAATAAAGTATTGGAAATTACCGGCATTTTGAACGGCACAACAAACTTCATTCTCAATAAAATGATAATGGATAATATGAGTTTTGACGACGCCCTGAAACTGGCGCAGGAAAACGGGTACGCCGAAAAAGATCCGACAGCGGACATTGATGGTCATGACGCCTGCCGGAAGATCTGTATTCTTGCCGCCCTCGGTTTCGGCAAGCACGTGTATCCCGATCAGGTCACGACCGAAGGCATTTCAAAAATCACACTGAATGACGTTGAATATGCCGATAATTTCGGTTGCGTCATAAAATTGATTGCCCAAACCTGCGCGGAAGGCAACGACCATATTTCTGCAACCGTCCGGCCGACTCTGGTCCCGCGTGATCACATTCTTTCCGGTGTTCACGGTGTGTTTAACGCCATTGTCGTGAACGGTGACAAAACCGGTGACGTTATGTTTTACGGAAAAGGCGCCGGTAAAATGCCGACCGCCAGCGCGGTTTCAGCCGACATTATGGATTGCGCCAAGCATTTGTACGCACGGAAATATTTGGAATGGACCGACGGTTCAGACGATTATGTGATCACGCCGGATAAAAATACACGTCTTTACGTTTATGCCAAGGGCGATGACTATGACGGCATGGTGTCTTCTTTCGAATCCGCATTTCCGGACTGCTCCGACGTGGTCAAAAATAAATTCCGCAATGAACTCGCCTTTATTACGCCGTGCGAACGCGAAAGCGTTTTACGCGCAAAATGTGCCGATTTGAAAGTGGATCAAATAAAAATTCTGCACACCCTTTTCTGATTTTGGAGGTATTATATGGCTTTAATTGTTAAGAAATTCGGCGGATCATCCGTTGCGAATGCCGAGCGCGTCAACAACGTTGCCGGCATTATTACGGACGAATACCGTCAGGGAAACGACGTAATCGTCGTGGTATCTGCACAGGGCGACACCACCGACGATCTGATTGAAAAAGCAAACGAGATCAATCCGAAAGGCGCTTCGAAACGCGAGATGGATATGCTCCTCTCTGCCGGTGAACAGATTTCGATCGCGCTGCTTGCCATGGCAATCGAAAAAGCGGGATTCCCCGTGATTTCCCTGCTGGGCTGGCAGGCCGGTTTCCACACGAATTCCAACCACGGAATCGCACGGATCCACAATATTGACACCGAACGTATGCGTGCGGAACTTGCGAAGCGTAATATCATTATCGTCGCCGGTTTTCAGGGTCTTAATAAATATGACGATATCACCACGCTGGGCCGCGGCGGTTCGGATACAAGTGCCGTTGCCATTGCCGCCGCAATGAAGGCGGACCGCTGTCAGATCTATACCGACGTTGACGGTGTATACACCGCCGATCCGCGCAAGGTCAAGAACGCGCAGAAAATGAACGAAATCACCTACGGCGAAATGCTGGAACTTGCCACACTCGGCGCACAGGTCCTCAATAACCGTTCGGTTGAAATGGCGAAAAAATATAATGTGGAACTGGAAGTACTTTCAAGTCTTGAAAGTAAACCCGGTACGATTGTAAAGGAGAAAGTAAAAATGGAAAAAACCTTGATTCGCGGCGTTGCCAAAGATACAAATGTCACCCGTATTTCAGTTATCGGTCTGCAAGATACCCCCGGTATCGCGTTCAAACTCTTCAATAAACTGGCGCAGAATAAAATCAATGTTGATATCATTCTGCAATCCATCGGCCGTGACGGTACCAAAGATATCACCTTTACCGTACCGAAAGATCAGGGCGACACAGCGGTCGACGCACTTCATTCTTTGAACGACACCCTTGATTTCAAAGAGATTATAGCCGATAACGACTGCGCGAAAATTTCCATTGTCGGTGCCGGTATGGAAAGTCATCCGGGCGTTGCGTCCAATATGTTTGAAGCGTTGTTTGACGCAGGTATCAATATTCAGATGATCTCCACCAGTGAGATCAAGGTTTCCGTCCTGATCAGCAAGGAAGATACGGATCGCGCTGTTGCAGCCATCCATTCTAAATTCTTCTCCTGATAACAGGAAT
>JAZUFP010000152.1:0-5463 GCA_045640765.1 Acutalibacteraceae bacterium | reverse complement strand
TGAAATCCGGAAAACTGGTACTGCACCGCATTCTGAAAGTTTTGCCGGACGGGCACTATATCATCCGGGGGGACAACCTCTATCTGAAAGAAAACGTCGCGCCCGGGCAGATCATCGGTGTACTGAAAGAATTTTACCGTGACGGGAAGCATTACGTATGCGATGAAAGTTCCGCTTATAAATGGTATGTCCGCTGGGTCCATATCAGCTATCCGCGCCGTTTTATCTGGAAACAGAAAATTCGTCCGTTTCTTGCCAAAATCAAGCATTCGATCTTCAAATAAGTTCCGACCCGTCGCCTTTCGCGGCGGGTTTTATGTCCATTTTATGATTTCAAAGGAGTTTATTCATGTCTGTTGAAGTACATTCCGCGACCGAACGTCTGCCGTTGCTGGCACTGCGCGGTCTGGTGGAATTCCCCGGAATGATGCTGACCTTCGACGTCGGCAGAAAAAAATCCATCAAAGCCGTGACCGCCGCCATGGAAGGCAACCAGCTGCTGTTTCTGGTCGCGCAGAAGGATATGGCGGTCGATCAGCCCAAACGCGCCGATCTGTATTCGATCGGCTGTATTTCACGCGTCCGTCAGGTCCTGAAAATGCCGGACGGCGGTGTAAAGGTACTGGTGGAAGGTCTGCACCGTGCCGCCATCCGCGAATTTTTCGACCGTGAAAGTTATTACAGCGCCATGGTCGAGCCGCTGACCGACAAACCCATCCGCAACCGGCCGGTATATCTGGAAACACTGACCCGCCGCATCCGTTCGGAATTTGAGCGTTTTGCCGAAGCGGCAGGCAGTATCCCACCCGAAATTTCGCTGAGTGTCGCCACCAGCGGCGACGTCGGTTTTCTGTCCGATTTTATCGCCTTTAATATTCCGGCGCCCTTTGATGACAAGCAGTACGTTTTGGAACAGTTGAATCCCGTTACACGCGGTAAGATCCTGCTGGAACTGCTTTCCAAAGAACGTGAAATCACCCTGATCGACAACCGGATCGGTGAAAAGACCCGTCAGCAGATCGACGACAATCAGCGTGAATACTACCTGAAAGAGCAGATCCGCGCCATCAACGACGAACTGTACGGAGATGACGGCGCCGACGAGATCAATGATTACTACGCCAAAACCGACGCGCTTGCCGCCCCCGAAGACGTCAAGGAAAAGATCCGGGCGGAGATCGGCAAACTTGCCAAAATGCCGCAGGGTGCCCACGAAAGCACCGTGGTACGCGGCTGGCTGGACGCCTGCCTTGCGCTGCCATGGTCCAAAAGCGACCCGACCGACGTGGATATCGTCCGCGCCGAAAAAATACTTGACCGTGATTTTTACGGCATGAAAAAGGTCAAAGACCGCATTCTCGAAATGCTTTCGGTCTATGCGCTTTCGCCCGACATCACGGGGCAGATCATCTGTCTGGCAGGGCCTCCCGGCGTGGGCAAAACCTCGATCGGGAAAACCATTGCCGAATGTATGGGGCGTTCTTTCGCGCGCATTTCCCTGGGCGGTATGCACGACGAAGCCGAGATCCGCGGTCACCGCAAGACCTATATCGGCGCCATGCCGGGACGGATCCTTGCCGCCATCAAACAGGCCGGCAGCAACAATCCGGTCATTCTGCTGGACGAGATCGACAAACTGGGCAGTGACTATAAAGGCGACCCGTCTTCCGCGCTGCTGGAAGTGCTGGACCCCGAGCAGAACTGCGCTTTCTGCGATAACTTTATTGAAATTCCGTTTGATTTGAGTCACGTCGTGTTTATTACGACCGCCAATAATCAATCGCTGATCCCCGAACCGCTGCTGGACCGTATGGAACTGATCGAGCTGGAAGGATACAACCGCGAAGAAAAGTTCCATATCGCCAAAGAGCATCTGGTCGGCAAGGAACAAAAACGCCACGCGTTAAGCGGAAAGACCTTCCGCCTGACCGACGGCGCGATTTACAGTCTGATCGACTTTTACACCCGTGAAGCGGGCGTTCGCAAACTGGAACGCGCCATTGCGTCACTTTGCGGAAAAGCCGCCAAAAAAATCGCCCGGAAAGAAGCGGCGCGCGTCACGGTAAAGGATACCGATCTGGAAACGCTGATCGGTAAAAAGCGTTATAAACCCGAAGAGATCCTGCCACGGGACGAAGTCGGCATCATCAACGGTCTGGCATGGACTGCCGCCGGCGGTGAGATCATGCAGATGGAAGTTTCGGTGATGAAAGGCAGCGGCAAGGTCGAAATGACCGGCTCGTTAGGCGACGTCATGAAAGAATCGGTTTCGGCGGCGGTCAGCTTTGTCCGCGCAAACGCCGCCCGTTACGGCATTGACGAAGAATTTTACAAGACCCGCGACATTCACGTTCACGCCACCGAAGCCGCCGTTCCGAAAGACGGTCCGAGTGCCGGCGTGACCATTACCACCGCGCTGATCTCCGCTCTGACGGGACGGGAAGTGCGCCGTGATATTGCCATGACCGGTGAAGTGACCATCCGCGGCAGAGTGCTGGCGATCGGCGGACTGAAAGAAAAAGCCATGGCGGCATACCGCGGCGGCGTGAAAACGGTATTTATTCCGAAAGAAAATCTGCCCGACGTTGACGAGATCGACGAAACGGTACGTCAGAATATCCGTTTTGTGCCGGTTTCTTTCGTGGATGAGATCATTGAATCGGCGTTAGTCGCCCATGCGTCCGACGAACAGCCGGATTTTTCCGCGGCGGTCGTCAAAGAACCGGCGCTGGCGGCGATCAGCCAATAAGCGGGGTCGTATCATGAATTATCAACTTGCAGTTTTTGAAAAAGCGTTCGGCACGGCGGGACAACTGCCGCCGTCCGATCTGCCGGAGATCTGTTTTGCGGGACGTTCCAACGTCGGGAAATCTTCCCTGATCAACCGCATCGTCAACCGCAAAGCACTGGCAAGGACCAGTTCCAAACCCGGAAAAACCGTCACGGTGAACTTTTACCGGATCGCCGACGTCCGGCTGGTCGATCTGCCGGGATACGGTTACGCCAAAGTTCCGTTCAGCGAACGGGACCGTTGGTCGGAACTGATGGAGGGTTATTTCCGCATGGGGCGCGATATCCGCATGACCTTTCAACTGGTCGATATGCGCCATCCGCTGACCGAATTTGACCACGTAATGCTGGAATTTTTAGCGCACAGCGGTCTGCCCTGCACCGTGGTGCTGACCAAATGCGACAAGCTGAACAAAACCGAATTCCGCGAACGGCTGGATCAGGTGACCGAAGAACTGGCGGAATATGATTTCGTCCGGGATATCGTTCCCTTTTCGGCGACCGCCGGAACGGGCGCGGAGCGCATTCGGGAAATACTGGAAAACACCGTTGAAGCATAAAAAGAAACCCCGCGGGGTTTTTTTTTTTATCCCTTTCCCCCGCCGCCGCATAAAATGAAACGGCAGGCAACAGTCTGCCGAAAAGGGGGAAAACGAAAATGCTGAAAATCATTAAAAAGGACTGTCCCGCCGAAAAGGTGGAAATCAAATGTCCGTATAAACGAACGCCGACCTGCATTGTGATCCACAACACCGCCAACGATGCCACAGCGGAAAACGAAATCAACTATATGCTGAGCAATGACGCGGAAACCAGTTTTCATTTCGCGGTGGACGACAGTAAAATTATTCAAGGTATTGAGCTGAACAGAAATGCATGGCACGCGGGAGACGGAAACGGACCGGGAAATATGGAGGGGATCGCCATTGAGATCTGCTTTTCAAAATCCGGCGGCGACCGTTTTGAAAAGGCGCAGGAAAACGCCGCGGAACTGACCGCATATCTGCTGAAAAAGTACGGCTGGGGGATCGACCGTGTCACCAAGCACGGGGATTATTCCGGCAAGCACTGTCCGCACCGCACGCTGGACGATTACGGATGGGACTTTTTTCTGGATCTGGTCAAAAAATATATGACCAAAGAGGAGAACGCCCCGACCGCCGACGCCGTTCCGCACGTGGTTTATGCCGCTTTTACCGACCGCTGGCGGGAAGACGTAAACGATTATAACAACCGTAACGCCGACGGATACGCCGGGGTTGTCGGAAAAGCCGTTACCGGTTTTCGCGCCCGTACGACCGCCGGTCATATCCGGTACCGCGCCCACCTGCTGGGCGGGGATTATCTGCCGTGGGTCACCGATTCGGGCGACGGTCCGAACGGATACGCCGGTATTTACGGCAAACAGATCGACGGCATTCAAATGACCCTGAAAGATCTTCCCGGATACGCCGTTGAATACCGTGTGGCAACTGTCGGCAGACAATATCTGAAATGGGTGCGCGATTACGGTTCCGATCCCGAAAAATACGCCGGCATTTACGGACAGCCGTTCGACCGTCTGCAAATCCGGCTGATCCGGGAATGATCCCCGAAACCGCGCTTTCCCGGATCAAAAGCCGCTTGTTATCCGCCCGGCGGCAGGCGGATAACTTTATTTACTGTTGACATTTTTTTCAACGTATAATATAATATATTCGTATACAATGAGGAATTGATTTGTTCTTTTCCCCGGGAAAGAGGCAAAACAGCATGACAAACCGTACTATTTCCGAATCGGTCATTCGCCGGCTTCCGCGGTATTACCGCTTTTTGGGAGAACTGCATGACGCAGGTGTTTCCCGTATTTCGTCGCGCGAACTTTCTGAGCGTATGGGGCTGACCGCCAGTCAGATCCGGCAGGATCTCAACTGCTTCGGCGGTTTCGGGCAACAGGGTTACGGATATAATATTGATCTTCTGCAAGCCGAAATCGGTCAGATATTGGGATTGGACCGCCCCATGAACGCCATCCTGCTGGGCGCGGGTAACCTGGGACGCGCCATGGCGCAGCATATTGATTTTTCACGCCGCGGATTTCATCTGATCGGCATATTCGACCGCAAGGAAGCCCTGTTCGGTCAGGTCATTCACGGTCTGCCGATCCGTGACGTTTCAACGCTGGACGATTTCTGCCGCGACAACCATCCGACCGTTGCCATTCTGTGCGTGCCGCGGGAAGATACCGAAGCGCTGGTCGATCAGCTGGTCAAACTGGGTATTACGGGATTCTGGAATTTCAGTCATTACGATATTTCAATGAAATATCCGCAGTTATCGGTCGAAAACGTGCATTTCGGCGACAGTCTGATGACGCTTTCCTACCGCCTTCATAACGATTGATTTTTCCGAAAGACCTCCTGCGGGAGGTCTTTTTCTTTCCTTTATAACTTTTCGTACACAATCGGCAACACTTTGTTATTGAATTATTTTATATTTTATTATATGATATAGGTAGGATCATCTTTTTTATAAAAACATACATAATAAGGAGACGGAAATGACCATGAAACGGAAAATACTCGGGATACTGTTGGCCCTCTGCCTTGTGGTGGGACTTTTCGCGATGCCGGCCACGGCAAGCGGCCGTTATATGCTGAAATTGGATTGCGACGATTCGGCTTTGAGCTATGC
>JAZUFP010000151.1:0-14315 GCA_045640765.1 Acutalibacteraceae bacterium | reverse complement strand
ACCTACCAAAAATTCAAGCGAGGCGCCGCCGCCGGTGGAAATGTGGGCCACCTTGTCGCCGAAACCCAGATTATTGACAGCTGCGGCAGAATCACCGCCGCCGATGATCGTCGTTGCGTCGGTATCAGCCAGCGCCTGCGCCACAGCGATCGTACCGTTTGCGAATACCGGATTTTCGGAAAGTCCCATCGGGCCGTTCCAGACAACGGTCTTGGCGGATTTAACGGCATCGGCAAACATTTTTGCCGATTCGGTACCGATATCCAGGCCCATCATACCGTCCGGAATATTGCCTTCGATATTTTCGGCGGCAATGGGAGCATCGATCGGATCCGGGAAGTTTTCAGCGACAATACTGTCGACCGGAAGCAGAATTTTTACACCTTTTTCTTCTGCCTTTTTCAGCATTTCTTTACAATAATCGACCTTGGTTTCATCAAACAGCGAATTGCCGATGGTATAACCCATGGCATAACGGAACGTATAAGCCATACCGCCGCCGATGATCAACGTATCGGCCTTGTTCAGCAGATTTTCGATAACCGAAAGTTTATCGGCGACCTTGGCGCCGCCCAAAATGCAGACGAACGGACGAACCGGATCATCCACCGCGCTGCCGAGATATTTCAATTCTTTACCGATCAGATAACCGGCAACAGCTTCCTTAACATAGGAAACGACACCGACCGTCGAGCAATGTGCGCGATGCGCCGTACCGAAAGCATCATTTACGAAAATATCAGCAAGAGAACCGAGTTCCGCGGAGAACGCTTCACCGTTTTTGGTTTCTTCGGCACGGTAACGGGTATTTTCAAGAAGAACCACATCACCGTCATTCATGTTGGCAACAGCCGCTTTTGCGTTTTCACCGACAACATTATCATCAGCGGCAAAAACCACTTCTTTACCCAACAGTTCGGACAAACGTTTGGCAACTGGAGCCAGTGAAAGTTCCGGTTTCGGTTCACCCTTCGGTTTACCGAGATGGGAACAAAGGATCACACGGCCGCCATCGGCGATCAGTTTCTGAATGGTCGGCAGAGCCGCGACGATACGGTTTTCATCAGTGATGACACCGTTTTTCAGCGGGACATTGAAATCACAGCGGACAAGGACGTTCTGACCTTTGACGTTGATATCGTCTACGGTCTTTTTGTTAAGAGCGTTCATAAAGTTCTTCCTTTCAGATTGTTAAAATTTCCACAAAATATATTATACCATAAAAAAAAACAAATGCAACCAAATTTTATCGGTCAAAACAGAGATTTACAGGGTATCTTCCCACCGGTAATTGTGCAGTTGACCGAAATTTTCCAACGCGGGATAATCCCATTGCCGCAAAACCTCGTATACACCGATCGCCACGGAATTGGAAAGGTTGAGACTGCGGATATCCGTTGCCATGGGAATTCGGACACAGCAGTCCGGATTTTTCAGCAGTAATTCTTCCGGCAAACCCTTGGTTTCCTTGCCGAATACAAGATAACAGTTGTCGGGATATTCGACCGCGCTGTGCGTATGCCGCGCCTTTGTCGTGAAATAAAAGAATTCCCCTTTATTCTTTTCAAAAAACTCCTCAATATCCTTATAATAAGTGATATCGAGATACTGCCAGTAATCCAATCCGGCTCGTTTGAGTTTTTTATCATCAATAGTAAAACCCATCGGCCCGACCAGATGCAGTCTGGCACCCGTGGCGGCACAGGTCCGCGCAACGTTTCCGGTATTCTGCGGAATCTCCGGCTCAACCATTACGATATTGATTTTTGCCATAATCATCACCAAAAATATATTATACTTGCAAATATTCCCGATTGTCAATACACAGTTTTACGAAATGATGCTTGAAATACCGACGGTAATCATGTATAATAATGAAAACATCGGCGGAAAGGAACGTGTATCATGGCAGAAACCGAAAATAAGATCATTGTTGAAGCAATCGAAAAATACAAATACAAACACAATATCAAATACGCAACACCGCAATCTTCACTATTCAATACGCTGCATGTATTACTGCTGTTGTCCGTGATATACTTTTTCGTTTTTAACTTTTTCTACATTGCGGGAGCATTTCTTCAACTTGGAGAAGCAAAAACAAATAATAACTATTCCACTGTTTTCAACAGTGTAAAATGGACGCTCTTCCCCGTTCTGATCACCACTTGTCTGGTCATTGGCGGTTTGGTACTGACCTATTTTTCAAATGCCTCGATCATAAAACTGCCTTTACAACCGGTCGGATGTTTTCTGTCGGCAGGCGCCGCCATTGTCAACGTTGTATTTTATCTGCGCGCGGTCAAATCGGTTGTTTACACGCTGGACGACTACCATTATCTTTTCGGTATCCAAAGTTTCTTTTACTGGCGCAATCTGCTTCCGGTTCTGCTGATCACCGTTTTCAGCGTATGGATGGGCGTCATTTATATTCGTGCCAAGCGCAAGGATAAAGCCATCTATGACTCAACCGTAGAGTCCCTGTGGAACTGCTACCAGTCAGGCGATACCAAAGGAATGTCGCAGGAAGAATGGGATTCGTTTTTGCAGGAATTTGACCATACCGGATATAAAAAACAGTTTGACGAATAAACGCAAAAAGACCGTCAGCCGACGGTCTTTTTTTGTACGCATTTTTGGTATATTTCTTCGGCACGCAGAGCGATCTGTCCGCTTTCCGATTTCGTGCAGGTACGCAGTTTTCGCTTTACGGGCAATCCCCAGACGTCAAACAGCCGCGGCCCGATCCATTCCATATATCCGGTCGGTTCAAACACGCCGCGCAACAGACAAAGCGCTGCCCTTTTCGGGCGCATAAAAATCACTTTCATCGGGTGTTTGATAAAGAAAAACAACCATTTCGGATAATGATCGGTAATTCCCGTAAACGATATACCCGGATGAACGACCGAAAGTGTTACGTCATGCTGATTTTTGAACCATTCATACAAAGCAAACATTAAATACCGTTTCGCGTTTCCGTATACTTTATTTGATGCCGTACGGGTGGAAAAATCATAATCGCCGGGATCGCTTTCGGAATAATTATGGGCAATACTGCCGACAGCGACCACGTGGGCATGAACCGATTGCATATACGGCAACAACCGCCGTACCATATAATACGGTGAGGCAAAATCGATCTGAAAAACATTATCGTATCCGACAGCGGTTTTGTGCCGCGGAATGGCATACGCTCCAGCATTCAGAATCAAAATATCAAAACCGATCTGTTCCAACTGACCGCAAGCATTCTCCACGTCATCGATATTTTCCATATCCGCCGTTACCAAAGTAATTACAGCGTCATCGAATTCTGAACATAATGTTTTTTTCAGTGCCTCGGCTTTTTGGCTGTTTCTGTTGATCAGAATCAGATCCGCGCCAAGCCGCAGTAAATACCGACACCACCAGACCCCCAGCCCGCCGGTCGCGCCGGTCATGGCCACTTTTTTGCCGTCCAGTCTTTCCGTATTTGATTTGAACCATTTTTCCATGATCAATATTCCGTTTCTTTTCTTGTTTTGTCCATTTTATCATAACTATCAGCAAATTACAATATATCACATCTTTTTCCGGAATAACGCTTGACAATACCGCGCAAGCGTGATAATATACTTATATATTTATTGCAAAGACGTTTGAGCGAAGACAAGTAACCGTATACATCCCTTTTCAGAGAACCGTCGGTCGGTGCAAGGCGGTAAGGCGTTACGACGAATACACTTCGTAAGTTGCTTCCTGAACAAGACGACCGTCTTCAAGGGAATGTCGGGTGCGCCCGTTATCGCGCGCAAAAACGGTTTGCCTGAATCGTTCTTGCAAAGGTCTGTTTTGTGAGAAACAGATAAATTGAGGTGGTACCACGGGATCTTCCGTCCTCTGTATTTCGATACAGAGGACGTTTTTATTTTGAAAGGAAGTATGTAAAATGCCTATTACCGAATTATTGGAACGGAACGCGAAACAATGGCCGGACGACATTGCTCTGGTCGAAATCAACCCCGGCGAAACCGCAAAAATGACCTGGCGCGAATTTTCTCTGATGCAGGCGACCGGCGAAAACTATCGCCGCGAAATGTCCTGGAGCGAGTTTGACCGCCGCGCCAACCGTTTTGCCAACCTTCTGTTAAAGCGCGGCATCAAAAAAGGCACCAAAGTCGCCATTCTTTTAATGAACGGCATCGAATGGCTACCGGTCTATTTCGGTATTCTGAAATCCGGTGCGATCGCCGTGCCGCTGAATTACCGCTATGCCGCCGATGAAATCAAATACTGTCTGGAAAAATCTGATTCGGAATATCTCGTATTCGGTCCGGAATTCACCGGCCGTGTCGAACAAATCGCCGACAGCGTACCGCAAATTAAAATGTGGTTGTTCGTCGGTGAAGACTGTCCTTCATTCGCGGAAGATTATTTTGAGTTGACCTTGCCGCAGAGTTCCGAACGTCCCGACGTTACCATTACCGATGAAGACGACGGCGCAATTTATTTTTCCAGCGGTACCACCGGCTTCCCGAAAGCTATTTTACACGCACATGCCAGTCTGACCCATTCCGCCAAAGTGGAACAGGCGCATCACGGTCAGCAAAAAGACGACGTTTTCCTCTGCATTCCCCCGCTGTACCATACCGGCGCAAAAATGCACTGGTTCGGCAGTCTGCTTTCCGGCAGTAAAGCCGTTCTTCTGAAAGGCACCACCCCCGAACTGATCGTCCGCACCGCCGCCACCGAAAAATGTTCTATCGTCTGGCTGCTGGTTCCGTGGGCACAGGATATTCTGGATGCCATTGACCGCGGAGATATTGATTTGAATAATTATGATCTGTCGGCATGGCGACTGATGCACATCGGCGCACAGCCGGTGCCGCCCTCACTGATCAAGCGTTGGAAAACGGTCTTCCCGCACCATGATTATGACACGAACTACGGTTTAAGTGAATCCATCGGTCCGGGTTGTGTCCATTTAGGTATTGAAAACGTCGATCACGTCGGCGCGATCGGAAAAGCCGGTTTCGGCTGGACCATCCGCATTGTGGACGAAAAGCACAATGACGTTGAATTCGGAAAAGTCGGCGAACTGGCCGTCAAAGGCCCCGGCGTCATGAAATGCTATTACAATGATCCGAAAGCGACCGAAGAAGTTTTGGCTGACGGTTGGCTGTTTACCGGGGATATGGCACAGCAGGATAAAGACGGATTTATCTGGCTGGTCGACCGTAAGAAAGACGTTATTATCACCGGCGGTGAAAACCTCTACCCCGTTCAGATCGAGGATTTCCTGCGTCAGAACAATAAAATCAAAGATACCGCTGTAATCGGTCTGCCCGATAAGCGCTTGGGTGAAATTGCCGCCGCGATCATTGAAGTAAAACCGGATATGGAAATGACAGAGGATGAAGTCAATGAATTCTGCCTGGGATTACCGCGTTACAAACGTCCGCGCAAGGTGATCTTTGCGGATATTCCCCGTAATCCAACCGGAAAAATCGAGAAACCGGTTCTCCGTAAGCGTTACGGCACCGCCAATCTGATCGCTGATGAAAATGAGATCGGCCAGTGACCCCGAAAGGATGATTAAAATGAAAAAATTACTGCTCGGCAACGCCGCCGTCGCGCGCGGTGCCTATGAAGCAGGTGTCCGTGTGGTTTCCTCTTACCCCGGAACACCCAGCACGGAAATCACGGAATCCGTTGTAAACTATGAGGATATCTATGTGGAATGGGCACCCAACGAAAAGGTTGCCGCCGAGGTGGCGATCGGTGCTTCCATTGCCGGTGCGCGCGCCATGTCCTGCATGAAACACGTCGGTCTGAACGTAATGGCCGATCCGGTCTTCACCGTCAGTTATATCGGAACGAACGGCGGTTTGGTCTTCTGCGTAGCGGATGACCCCGGTATGCATTCTTCACAGAACGAACAGGATTCCCGCCACTATGCACAAGCAGCAAAAATCCCCATGCTGGAACCGTCCGATTCTGCCGAATGCCGTGATTTCACAAAAGCGGCGTTCGCGTTGAGTGAAGAATACGATACGCCCGTTTTCGTCCGCCTTTCCACCCGCGTTTCCCATTCGCAAAGTCTGGTGGAATTGTACGATCCGGAAGACGTTCCGCTGAAACCCTATGAAAAGAATATTGCCAAAAACGTCATGATGCCGGCAATGGCACAGAAACGTCACGTCATCGTGGAAGAACGCGAACGAAAACTGCGTGAATTTGCTGAAAACTGCCCGTTCAACACGGTGGAAAATAACGGCGCAAAAATCGGTATCATCACTTCCGGCGCAACCTATATGTACGCCAAAGAAGCTCTTGGTGACAAGGCGAATTACCTGAAACTCGGTCTGGTCTATCCGCTGCCCGAAAAACTGATCCGCGATTTTGCCGAATCGGTCGATGAACTGTGGTGTGTCGAAGAACTGGACCCGGTATTTGAACAACATATCCGTTCCATCGGTGTCACCGTGAAAGGGAAAGAATGTTTCACGCTGCTGGGCGAATACTCACAGAATATGATCAAAAAGGTGATCCTCGGCGAAGAAACCGCCGCGGCGGAAATTGAGTCCATTCCGGTCCGTCCTCCCGTTCTTTGTCCGGGATGCCCGCACCGCGGAACGTTTTATGTTCTGAAAAAATTAGGATTGACCGTTTCGGGCGATATCGGATGCTATACGCTGGGCGCCGCCGCACCGCTTTCCACGCTGGACAGCACCATCTGTATGGGTGCTTCGGTCAGCGCGGCACACGGCATGGCAAAAGCCCGCGGTGCCGAATTCAACAAAAAGTTGGTTTCGGTCATCGGTGACTCAACCTTTATTCATTCCGGCATCACCGGACTGATCGATATTGTTTATAACAAAGGCAACAATACGGTCATTATTCTCGATAACTCCATTACCGGTATGACCGGCCATCAGGACAATCCCGCAACCGGGAAAACCATTCGCGGCGAAGCGACCCGTCAGCTGGATCTTGAAGCGTTATGCCACGCGATCGGTGTGGACCGTGTCCGTGTGGAAGATCCGTTTGATCTGAAAGCTTTTGAAGAAGCGGTCAAGGAAGAAATCGAAGCCGAAGAACCTTCGGTCATCATTGCACAACGTCCCTGCGCCCTTTTGAAAACCGTGAAATATTCCGGTCACTGTAAAGTGGATACCGATAAATGCCGCGGTTGTAAGATGTGCATGAAGATCGGCTGTCCCGCCATTTCATTCAAAGACGGCAAGGCCATCATTGATCCGACCCAGTGTAACGGCTGCGGTCTTTGCACCGGCATCTGCCCCTTTGGCGCAATCGGCAAGGAGGATTAAACCATGACAAAAAGTATTATGATCGTCGGTGTCGGCGGACAGGGTACCCTGTTGGCCAGCCGCATTTTAGGAAATACCCTGATTGCCCAGGGGTTTGATGTTAAAGTTTCGGAAGTACACGGCATGAGCCAGCGCGGCGGGAGTGTTGTCACCTATGTCCGCTATGGCGAAAAAGTCAGTTCCCCGATCGTTGATAAAGCACAGGCAGATCTGATTCTTGCTTTCGAACGGTTAGAAGCACTGAGGGCGCTGCCTTTCCTCAAACAAAACGGGAAAATGATCGTCAACGATCGTGCGATCGATCCGATGCCGGTAATCACCGGGGCCGCGGAATATCCGGACAACATTATCGAGACCCTGAAAAAGCAAGCCGATGTTGTGGCACTTGACGCACTGAAATATGCCACCGAAGCCGGCAGCAGCAAAGCTGTCAACGTCGTCCTGATCGGTGTGCTGGCAAAAAGCACGGATATTCCGTATGAAGCATGGATCGAAACCATAAAAATCACTGTTCCCGCTAAATTTTTGGAAATCAATATAAAAGCTTTTGATCTTGGCTATAATCTGTAAAGAAGGTATTTTCATGAAAAAAGTACTGCAATTCTTATTAAAACTTTTCATTTATCTGATCGGTCTGACCGTTATCGCCCTGGGGATCAATGTTTCAAAACTGTCCGCTTTGGGTATTGCCCCGGTCAGTTCCACCCCGGGCGTACTTGCCAAACAGTTCCCCGAATTTTCATTGGGCAATATGGTCATCATTGTTTATGTGATTCTGGTCATTTTACAGATCATCGTACTGCGCAAACAGTTCAAATGGAAAAACATCTTAGGCATTCCGGTGGCTTTGATCTTCGGATTGATCGTTGATTTTGTCGGCACCGCGCCCTACAAAATGAAACTCGGTGTTATTGATCTCGGTATCAAGCACGAATTCAACGGTTTACTGATCAATTTCCCCCACCCTGCCAATTTGATCATGCAGTTTGTATATTTGCTTGCCAGTATTGCGATCATCGGAATCGGCGTGTTCATCTATCTGCGCCCGAATCTTGTCCCGATGCCTGCCGAAGGCCTTGCCGGCGCCATATCCACCGTCAGCGGAAAAGCGTTCGGAAACTGCAAAACCTTAGTCGATGTCGGTTTGATCCTGATCGCAACGGTTCTGCAAATCATCTTTTTCGGCTTTGGTTCTCTTTGGATCGGAAAAGGCGTTGTCGGTATCGGCACCATTTTAGCGGCGGTTTGCGTGGGGCAGGTCGTTAAGTTCTTAAACAAACAATTCCCGAAAAAAGCGAATAATTAATCCAGAGGTAATAAAATGTCCTATTGGAATCAAGAAACCGAAACCCTTTCCAGGGAAAATATCAAGGCATTGCAAAGCAAACGCCTGATTTGGCAGGTAAAACGGATGTATGAAAACGTGGAATGTTTCCGTATCCGTATGGATGAGATCGGCTTGAAACCCGATGACATCCACGGTGTGGAAGATCTTTCCAAACTGCCGTTTTCCTATAAAAAAGATCTACGTGATTATTATCCGTACGGTCTGTTTGCCGTACCGCTGAAAGAAATCAAGCGCATTCACGCCTCCTCCGGAACGACCGGGAAGCGCATCGTCGTGGGCTATACCCAAAACGATCTGGATCTGTGGGCAGATTGCTTCGCAAGAATGCTGACCGGAATCGGTCTTTCCGATGAAGACGTTATTCAGATTTCATTCGGATACGGTCTTTTCACCGGTGGGCTCGGCGCACATGGCGGTGCGGAACACCTGGGTGCTACCGTTGTCCCCATGTCCTCCGGCAATACGAATCTTCAAATCCAGAATATGATCGATTTCGGTGTGACAGCTCTCTTCTGCACCCCGTCGTACGCCATGTATTTAGCAGAAGAAATCGAGCGTCAGGGATTAAAAGATCAGTTAAAACTGAAAGTCGGCGTATTCGGTGCCGTGCCGTGGAGTGAAAATATGGGCCGGGAAATTGAGGATAAGCTCGGCATCAAAGCGTATGACATCTACGGTCTTTCGGAAATTCTGGGACCCGGCGTTGCCTGCGAATGCCCGGAGCAAAGCGGTATGCACATTTGGGAAGATCATTTTATTCCGGAAATCATCGATCCCGACACCGGCGAAGTTCTGCCCGAAGGAGCAACCGGAGAATTGGTGCTGACGACCATTACCAAAGAAGGTTTCCCGGTCATCCGTTACCGTACCCGTGATATCTGCTCGCTTGATTACTCGCCGTGTGCCTGCGGACGGACTCACGTCAAAATGCGCAAACCCAGCGGCCGCAGTGACGATATGCTGATCATCCGCGGCGTCAACGTCTTCCCGTCACAAATCGAAGAAGTTCTGATCGCCGTTGGCGGCGGAAATATCACCCCGAATTATCTGATCAAAATCGACCGTGTAAACAATACGGATACTTTTGATCTGGACGTTGAAATGAGTGAATCTTTCCTGTTTGATGACGTCAAATCCATTTCCGCCGTGGAACGCGAGATCACCGAAAAACTGCGTTCCGCATTAGGTCTTGGGGTTCGGGTCCATTTAGTCAATCCGAAATCCATTGCACGCAGTGAAGGCAAAGCCAAACGCGTGATCGATAACCGTAAACTGTAAGGAGGATCCTATATGTTAGTCCAGCAAGTTTATTGTTTTATTGAAAACAAATCGGGACGCCTTTCCGAAATTGCCGACGTTTTATCACAGAATAACATCAATATCAACGCGCTGCAACTGGCCGATGCTTCGGAATACGGCGTTTTGCGTATGATCGTCAACGATCCCGAAAAAGCCAAGCAGGTATTACGGGACTCCGGCGTCATGTGCAAGGTCAGCACGGCTTTGGCAATCGCCATCGACGACGTTCCGGGCGGTTTTGCCAAAGCTCTTCACCTGTTGACCGATGAGGGGATCGACGTGAAATATATGTATGCCTGCATCAGCAACGCGAACGGAAAAGCGTTGATGATCGTCAGCGTCGATGACCCGCAATCGGCGGAAGAAATCATAAAGAAAACCGCTGTCGGTGCGGTCAACCCCGGCGAGATTTACCGAATATAAGATCCTTTACGGACGGAAATCAACTTTCCGTCCGTATTTTTGTTTTTGCCTTGCTAATCCGCACACCGCGCGATATAATAACAATAAAGGAGTGATGTAGTGAAAACCGAAACTTATCTGATTGGCGGAATGCATTGTGCCGCTTGCTCGGCCTCCGTCCAGCGTGTTGTTTCCAAAAAAGACGGCATTGCCCGTTGCGAGGTAAACCTGATCACCGAAAAAATGCAGGTAGAATATGACGAAAGCAAAATCACTCCCGCCGATATCATTTTTGCGGTAACAAAAGCCGGTTTTACCGCCGTTCTCCAAATTGATGAACTTCCGGCACAGCAGGAGAAAAAACATTTTTGGCCGATTTTGATCGCCGCATTTTGCAGTATACTGTTGCTTTATATTTCCATGGGACAAATGCTGACCGACCGCTTGCCGATTTTCACTTTCTGCGATATTGACCGAAACCCAATGGGATTTGCCGTTACGCAACTTATTTTGACCCTTCCGGTCCTGCTGATCGGCCGCCGCTTTTTTACCGCCGGTATTCCCATGCTTTTGAAAGGGCATCCGGATATGGATTCGCTGGTTGCCGTCGGCGCGGGCGCTTCCTTTATTTACAGTTTGGTAATGACGGTCGGAATCAAAAGAATTCCGCACGCCCAACACAATTTGTATTTTGAATCCGTTGCCGTTGTCATTACGCTGGTCATGGTCGGAAAATACTTTGAATCGAAAAGCCGCCGCCAAACCGCAAGTGCCATCCGAAAACTGATGTCCCTTTCCCCCGATACCGCGTTGCTGATACGGGACGGAACGGTCGTTGAAGTGCCGACTTCTTCTGTAAAAGTCGGCGATATCCTGCAAATTAAAGCTGGTGATTCCGTTCCGCTGGACGGAATCGCGTTAGAACCCGCCGTTGTGGACGAGTCCATGCTGACCGGTGAAAGTATTCCCGTGCAAAAATCAGTCGGTGAAACAGTGACCGGCGGAAGTATCTGCGGTCATACCGCTTTTACCATGCGTGTCACACAAGTCGGCAATGACACCACTCTGTCAAAAATCGTACGGTTTGTCGAAGAGGCACAGAACCGTAAAGCCCCGATTGCGAAAACCGCCGACCGCGTTGCCGGCATATTTGTTCCCATTGTTATGGCCGTTGCCGTAATTGCGGCCTTGATATGGTTGATCGTCGGGAAAGAACTTTCTTTCGTACTGCGTATTTTCACCTGCGTGCTGGTGATCGCCTGCCCGTGTGCATTGGGTCTCGCGACCCCGACGGCTGTTATGGTCGGAACCGGATTGGGTGCCGCCAACGGTATATTGATCCGCAACGGAGCCGCCCTGGAAACCGCCGGGAAAGTTCGTGTAGCGGTATTTGATAAAACCGGAACTGTTACCAACGGGACCCCGACTGTTACTGATATTATCGGTAACGATCTCCGAAAGATCATTCACGTTGCGGCATCGGTCGAAATGCTGTCATCCCACCCGTTGGCACTTGCGATTACCCAATATGCAAAAGAAAATAACATTCAGACAGATACTGTAACTAACGCAAAAACTTTTGCCGGGAAAGGAATTGCCGCAAAACTGAATCATGAAACGGTATTGATCGGCAACCGAATGCTGATGAAAGAATACGGTATTCGTTGTGCTTTTGAAAACGAAGAAGAAGCCCTTTCCGATCAAGGGAAAACGCCCGTATTCGTCGCTGTTTCAAACACCGTTATCGGCGTTTTGGGCGTAGCGGATGAAATAAAATCCTCCTCAGCAGAAGCCGCAAAGCGACTTCATAATATGGGATTGAAAGTCATATTACTATCCGGGGATCGGGAAAAAGTCGCCCGACATATCGGGGAAAAATTCGGCGCCGATGAAATTTTTGCCGGTGTTCTGCCGCAGGAAAAGGCCGAAATTCTGCAAAAGTTGCGCCAAAAATACGGCAGTGTGATAATGATCGGTGACGGAATCAATGACGCACCTGCGTTAGCGGAAGCCGATATCGGTTGTGCAGTTGCACACGGAAGCGATATTGCCATCGAATCCGCCGACTTGATTTTGTTAAAAAACGATCTTATAGACGTTGCCCGTGCCATACGGCTTAGCCGAATGACGCTTATTAACATCAAAGAAAACCTTTTCTGGGCGTTTTGTTATAACGCTGTTTGTATTCCGATTGCCGCGGGTGTTCTGTACCCCGCTTTCGGTTTTTTGCTCAACCCGATGATCGCCGGACTGGCCATGTCGTTGAGTTCTTTTTGTGTTGTCACCAACGCTTTGCGTTTACGAAGTAAGAAATTATAAAGGAGAATCCATCATGACCTACAAAATCACCGTTCCGGAAATGCACTGCGAGCATTGCGTCGCACGAATTCAAACCGCGTTAGAATCCAAAGGTTTGAATTTTAACGTTTCATTAGATACGAAAACTGTCACATTAGACGGTTGTGAGCATTGCCTTGCAACCACGCTTGAAACATTAGATGACCTGGGGTTTTCCGGTCAGGTGGAGGAATAAGATACAATGCTTCTTTCCATGCCAACCTCTGTTCTGTCGGAACGAATCGGAGCAGAAAAGACGATACAGTTGATCAAAAACGCCGGATTTGACGCTTTTGATTTTTCACAATTTGATATTCGCAATGATCCGGAAAGTCCGCTGAACCGTGACAATTACGCCGAATATGCACATTCTTTGCGCCAATTTGCGGATAAAGCAGGCATTCAGTGCAATCAGTCGCACGCCCCATTCCCAAGCAGTTGCGGTGACACAGGAAAAGACAGTCTGTTTTATGAGCAAATTATTCGTTCAATCGAAATTGCCTCCATTTTAGGCGCAAAAATCATTGTCGTACACCCCAAACAGCATTTACGTTACGCCCGAAATGCGAAAAAATTAAAAGAGATCAACCGCGAATTCTATCGCTCGTTGATCCCTTATGCGGAAAAATATAATATTAAAATCGCCGTAGAAAATATGTGGCAAAGCAAAAGAGTTTTCGGCTATAAAATTATTGACAGTACCTGTTCTTCCCCGGAAGAATTCTGCGAATATATTGATTTTCAGAATTCGCCGTGGATCTGCGGGTGTCTTGACATTGGTCATATCCCGCTGGTCCGGCGTGACATCAGCGACTTTATCCTGAAAATGGGAGCGCGCATTGCGGCACTGCACGTACATGACAACAATTTGCTGCGGGACAACCACACATTCCCCTATCTCAACAAAATCGATTATGAACCCGTACTCAACGCATTACATGATATCGGCTATCAAGGTGATCTGACCTTTGAAGCCAATTACTTTTTCAAACGCGTTCCGGACGATTTGCTGTTGCCGGCCGCAAAATATTTAGCTGAGATCGGCCGCTATATGATTTCACAAATCACCGCGGAAGAATGACCGACCATGCTTGTATTAGGCGTTCCGTGCTCCACGCGGCATTAGCCGGACTGGTTGACGGGAGGCAAATCGCCGGCATTCCGGTTTTCGGCTTGATATATTTTTGATAATACCTTTCCGCCGTTTTTCCGTTTACGAAAATCCTATTCACACTGCTGTTTCGCAAAATGGGCAACAGATCATTCGGCACAACATTTTTGATAGCAGAATCGGAAGATCCGACGATTTCGCAGGAAGCGATAACATCCCACAAGGCCAGATCATGTGAAAGGATCAGTTCTTTCTTTTCCGCGACCGTTTGCGGTATTTCTGCGCCGAATAATCCGGCGATCACGCGCCAGAAACGGTTTTGCGGATGACCGTAGAAGAAACCGGTTTCACGTGATTTGACCGATGGGAAACTGCCCAATATCAGGACGGTTGACGCTTTTGAAAAAAGTGGCGGAATTGGATGGACCGGCATATTTTCACTCCTATAAAACCAGCCTGCACCGATCGGTGCAGGCTGGTTTTATAGGAGTGAAAATATGCCGGT
>JAZUFP010000150.1:0-2266 GCA_045640765.1 Acutalibacteraceae bacterium | reverse complement strand
TCCTATCAGGAAATGTTTACGATCGGCAAGGAAATTGCAAACTCGCAAACAAGTTTTATGCCGTTCCTGGTCGCCGGTGTCTTCTATTATGTCTTTAACGCGATCGTCGGTCTTGTTATGGGGCGCGTCGAAAAATCAATGAGTTACTATAAACAATAAGGAGGGCTTTTATGAATGTTCTGAAAATGCAAAACATTAAAAAGTCCTTCGGCGATAATCATGTTTTGAAGGATATTTCCCTGGAAGTCAATAAGGGCGAAGTCGTTTCGGTGATCGGCCCCTCAGGCGGCGGTAAATCGACGCTGCTTCGCTGTGCGACGCTGTTGGAAACGGTTGACAGCGGCATTTTATCCTATCTCGGTAACGATGTGACCTATACGAATGATAAAGGTATTTGTTGTTATCAGAAAGATTTGAATCAGTTCAGAAAGATTTTCGGTCTTGTTTTTCAAAATTTCAATCTTTTTCCGCACATGAATGTTTTGAAAAATATCATCGATGCGCCGATTAAAGTCCTGAAAAAGGATAAAGAGCAGGCGGTTTCCGAAGCCGGCGAACTGCTGAAAAAGATGGGGTTAGAGGGTAAGGAAAAACTTTACCCGTGTGAACTTTCCGGCGGTATGCAGCAGCGAGTTTCCATCGTTCGCGCATTGGCAATGAAACCGGAAATCCTCTTCTTTGACGAGCCGACCAGCGCATTGGATCCGGAACTGACCGGCGAAGTGCTGAAAGTGATCAAGCAGTTGGCGGAAGAAAAGATGACCATGGTTATCGTTACCCATGAAATGGCTTTTGCCCGCGCTGTTTCCGACCGAGTCATCTTTATGGATGACGGCGTTATCGTGGAACAGGGTGATCCGGAAGAAGTTTTCGGTTCACCGAAAGCGGAAAGAACCAAACAGTTCTTGCAGAATTATAACACATGACCGTTAAGTTTGAAGTTTGGAATCCAACCGGCAATAAAACCGTTTTAGTGGAAACCCCGATAGAAATTCAACGGCAGAGTGATGTGGCTCTGCAACTGATGCGGCAGATTCCGGAAGCGGAACAGGTCGGATTTGTTAGTGAAAACCGTTTGCGTATGGCAGGCGGAGAATTTTGCGGAAACGCCACAATGTCTGCTGCCGCGCGACTGAGTTTACTGCGTGATGTTCAGATCGGTTCGTCGGTAGAAAACATTTTAAGCGTTTCGGGCGTGAATGAAGCGGTTACGGTCAAAACGGTTCGCATACAGCAGGATTTGTTTGAATGTTCGCTGTGTATGCCGAAACCGAAAAATATACAAACGGTACGGTTAAGCGCAAACGGCGTTTCTTATGAATTGCCGTTTGTTTCATTTGAAGGAATCGGGCATCTGATCATGGAAAACACCATGACAAGAAACGTTGCGGAATCGGCTGTCCGAGATTGGTGTGAAGAACTGGCCGTTGACGCTTTGGGCATCATGTTCTGGGACCGCAATCAAAACGCGCTGACACCGTTGGTGTATGTTCCGGCGGCACAGACGATGTGCTGGGAAAGTTCCTGCGCCAGCGGAACGACGGCTTTATGCGCATATCTGAGCGCTCAAACCGGGCGTGATGTATGTCTTAGTCTCAACGAACCCGGTGGGATGCTGAATATCGAATCAGCACAGCGTGCGCTGATTTTGACCGGTACGGCAATGCTCGAAAAGAAAGGAGTCTGTAATGTCTGATAAAAAGAATGACCCATCTATGGTCAGTGAATTATATCAGGCGTTGACATCGCTCCGATCGAACGATGAATGCCGATTGCTTTTAGCTGATCTGTGTACTAACAAAGAAATCGAACAGATGGCACAGCGTATGCGTGCCGCAAAATTATTGATGGATGGCAAAACCTATCATCAGGTGATAGCCGAAACGGACATTTCTTCCGCAACGCTGAGCCGTGTGTCACGGTGTGTTCAGTACGGGGAAGGGTACAAGCTGGTTTTCGGCAAAAAAGAAAAATAAGCATAAATTTAACGGGTCTGTAAAGCATTGCTTTACAGAGCCGTCTTTTGTCTGTATTATTCGGTGGGATCTTCCGGTTTCTGAACCGAAATTGCCAGATCATCCAACTGAACGGGATCGACTTCCGCCGGTGCGCCTGACATCAGTTCGCCGGAGTTCGCAACCTTCGGGAACGCGATGACGTCGCGCAGAGAATCGGAACCGGTCATCAGCATACACAGACGATCTAATCCGATTCCCATGCCGCCGTGGGGCGGTGCACCGTATTTGAAAGCAAAGTCGGATCGTAG
>JAZUFP010000149.1:0-1726 GCA_045640765.1 Acutalibacteraceae bacterium | reverse complement strand
CCTGGCCCCCGCCGGTCCCGACGGGGTAACGGCACTGCTGGAAATTATCGGAATGCACTTTGTCGCGCCGGCATTGCTGACGCTGGCGATCGCCGAGGGAATGCGGAAAGCGGGCTGGATCCGTCCGGGCGATCTGAAATTAGAGGGGATCGACCATGCGAAAAAAAGAACGCGCGGCTGAAGCGGTACGCCTGCTTGAAATCAAGTATCCGGAAGCGATCTGCTCCCTGCAATATACCGATCCGTTTCAACTGCTGATCGCCACACGGCTTTCGGCACAGTGTACCGACGCGCGGGTCAATTTGGTCACGCCGGCGCTGTTTGCGGCGTTTCCGACGGCCGAAGCGATGGCGAACGCCCCGGTCGGTTCGGTGGAAGAACTGATCAAGACCTGCGGACTGTATAAAACCAAGGCGAAAGACCTGGTCGGCATCGGTAAAATGCTGTGCGAAAAATTCGGCGGCCGGGTACCCGATACGATCGAGGAACTGACCTTGCTGCCCGGCGTGGGCCGTAAAACCGCCAACCTGATCTGCGGCGATATTTACGGGAAACCGGCGGTCGTGACCGATACGCATTTCATCCGGCTGTGCAACCGGCTGGGGCTGGTGGAAACCAAAGACCCTTTGCGGGACGAAACCGAAATGCGAAAACTGCTGCCGGCGGAAAAATCGTCTGATTTCTGCCATCGCGCGGTACTCTTCGGCCGAGAGGTCTGTACGGCAAGAAAGGCAAACTGCGGCGAATGTCCGCTGAATGAGATCTGCCCGAAAAAAGTATAATAAAATAAGTTATTTTATCAGAAAGAAGTTTTGTTTATGCAAAAAAGAGTTGCTGCTATCCATGACATTTCCTGCTTCGGGAAATGCTCGCTGACCGTTGCGCTGCCGGTGCTGTCGGCGGCGGGCATTGAAACGCCGATCATCCCGACGGCGGTGCTTTCCACCCACACGGGCGGTTTCACCGGCTATACGTTCCGGGACCTGACCGATGATATTCTGCCGGTGGCGGAGCATTGGAAAAAATCGGATATCGACGTTGATGCCGTTTATACCGGCTATCTCGGCTCGAAAGAGCAGGTCGGCATCGTCATGCAAACGGCGGATATCATCCGCAAAGAGGGCGGATTGCTGTTGGTCGATCCCGCCATGGCAGACAACGGAAAACTGTACGGCGGTTTCCCGGAAGATTTCCCCGCCGAAATGAAGAAACTTTGTCAGAAAGCCGATATCATCACCCCCAACATCACCGAAGCGGTCATGATGCTGGGCATGGAATATAAAGCCGGTCCTTATACCGAAGACTATATCAACGAAATTCTGGACGGTCTGGCGGCTGTGACCGATGCCGCCGTTGTGCTGACGGGCGTTTATTATGACGATAAAAAACTGGGCGCCGTCTGCGCGCAGGGGAAAGACCGGACGTTCTGCTGTTCCGACCGTATCAACGCGTTTTATCACGGTACGGGCGATCTGTTTTCCAGCGCGCTGCTGGGGGCGTTGATGAACGGCAAGGAACTGATCGCGTCGGTGCAGATCGCGGTCGATTATACCTGTGCCTGCATTCGCCGCACCAAAGATCTGCACCCCGAAATGAAATACGGCGTGGCGTTCGAGGAAGAGATCCCGTATTTCTTAAAACTGCTGGGACGCTGATATGCGGGAACAGGACGCGCGCACCGTCAGTCTGATCGGTGCGGAGGGATCGCAAAAACTGAAAAACAGCG
>JAZUFP010000148.1:0-6315 GCA_045640765.1 Acutalibacteraceae bacterium | reverse complement strand
CACCGAGCGCACGGGAGATGACCGAAGTGCCACCCACACCGAACAGGGTACCGAGCGACATAAAAATCATAAATAGCGGTGTGGCGAAGGAGACTGCTGTGACCATCAGATCGTTATGCGTAAGACCTAAAAAGAATGTATCCGCAAGATTGTACACCATGACCATCATCATGGCGATGAGTGCCGGGATGCTGTTTTTTACGACGATCTTCGGGATGGGATCGGTCTTGAAAGATTCTATGGCCGACGTTTTGTTTTCGTGTTTCATTGGGAGCTTCCTCCGTGATTTTCCGTTAGTTTTTCCGCGGCCGCAAGCAGGCGTACGCAACAGTTTTCAAATTGGTGCCGTTCGTCTTCGGAAAGGCAGGTCAGAATTTCGCGAAGCCAGTTGTTATGAACGTCTGCGAGTTCCGCGATTTTCCGGCGTCCCGTATCGGTGAGTGTCAGCCGTTTGATCCGTTTGTCGGCACTGTCCGTGGTACGTGCGACGCAAGCTTTCTTTTCCAGCGACGTCAGCGCTTTCCCGACGGTGGATTTGTCGGTTTTCAGCGCGACCGAAACGTCATCCTGCGAACAGCTTTCGTGGGAATAGATGTAGGAACATATCATACATTCCGTGTCGCTGAGCTGCCGCATACGGATTTTTTTATGGCTGAATTCTTTACTGCAACGGAACAAAAGATTGATTGTCTGATAATCCATCGCCGACCTCCGATTTAGTGGAATTTTCCACTATTATAACACATATAACCTGCCTTTGCAACCGTTTTTCAATATCATTTCAGCCGGAATTATTCTGTTGTATCAGATATACGGATCTTGGCGTTTTCCGGATTTCCGATTGCCGGTTGTATAAAAATTTGTATAAAAATGAATAAAAAATTGTATACACACTACTTGAAATCCGTTATAATATACATATATAATTGCGCGGTGTATAAATAATGAAATTCGGATGGTCCGCGATGTTTAATTCTTCGTATCCCGTCATACCGTTATTCACAGTGCTTTCAGCTTATGTCAATAAGCTTTATATAAATCTCATTTCAAACAGTAAGGAGAATAAGTTATGAGAAAAATGCTTAAAAAACTTTTTGCAGCTGTTTTGTCTCTCAGTGTTCTTGCAACGCTTTTCGCGCTGCCGACAACGGTCAGCGCGGATACGGACGATCTGCGTTTCAATGCTGACGGTAAATTCAAAATCGTCATCTTTTCCGATACGCAGGATCGCTACGTGGTGCATCCGCGTCTGACCCAGATCATGACGCAAGCCCTGCGCCGCGAAAATCCGGACCTTGTTGTGTTCACCGGTGACCAGACCGAGCAGAACATCCAGGATCCGGAAGTCGATTTCAGAAGATCTCTGGAACAGATCCTCGCACCCGTTGTCGAGGCCGATGTTCCGTATGCGTTCGTATACGGCAACCACGACGACCAAAGCGCCACCAGCGGTCAGCGTACCGATAAGGAGGCAATGCTGCGGGTTTATCAGTCGATCGGTGACTGCCGCACGACCGATCCGGATCCGTCCATTTTCGGTACCGGTACCTGCAATATCCCGATTTATTCCTCCACCGGTAACGATATGGCTTTCAACCTGTGGATGGTAGACTCCAACACCTACCAGAATCCGGCCACTGCCAGCGGCGGTTACGATAACCCCCACGCTGATCAGTTGGCTTGGATGCAGACCAGACAGGCGGAAATTACCGCGGCCGAAGGGCACGTTGTACCTTCTTTCGTTTTCCAGCATATCCCGATGCCGGAAATTTACAACCTTTTGAAGGAAGATCCCAATGGCGAAAAAACCTATAACGGTAAAAAATACGCTTTGCAAGCCGCCACGGGTGTCTCCGGTAAAGTCGGCGAATGGCCCTGCCCGTGCTATGACTATCTGAACACCGGTGAATTCAACACCTTGAAGCAAATGGGCGGCGTGCTGAATGTCTTTACCGGCCACGACCACCTGAACGACTTTTACGGCACCTATGACGGCATCACCATGACTGCCGTTCCGGGTATGACCTACTTAAATTACGGCGATGAAGCCGTCCGCGGTTACGGCGTGATCGAATTAGACGAAAACGATCTTGAAAACTACGGCTATCACTCCGTGAAATTCACCGAATTAGATGAAGAAGCTCACGTGGATGAAGTTTATGACGATTACGATGAGATCACCTATGCCGATCTGAAAAAGAACGGCACCAATCTGACCGCCGATGAATATACCATCAATGGCGGCCACACCTTTACCTATGACGCTACCTCGGCTTCAAAATCGGCGGTGTTAAAGGTCCGCTGGATCGTCGGCGAAGAGACGGGCGTTCAGTTCTCGTTCGACAAGTCCGGCGACGGTATGTCCTACCCGTTCGGCGTTTGGGTCAAAAAACCGAACACTTACAGCGCAGGAACGACCGGTGCGTGGCACTTGAAACCCGATGCCGGAAGCGCCGGATTGGTCGATTTGGCAAGAATGGCGAAACCGGGCGACACCTACGATATTGAATTCGGCCGTTTGAAGGTCATTGAAGGCGCACCGGAATTTGTCGGGCAATACTACGTTTATTTGAAAGTAAACGGCAGAATGATCGCTTCGGGTTATACTGCGGTTGATGCGAACGGCGGCTATACTTCTTCTTCGAATGATTGCCACATCTCCAACGAAATTCTGTTCGCTGACTGGGGCAGCAAGGGCAATAAGATCACTGCCATTCCTGCCGACGTTGTCTATCCGGAAGAAGACATTTTCCACGTTGACTTTTCGCAGGGAAACAAGGAACTCGGCGGTCTGCCTTCCATTGCGGGAAGTGGCTCGACCGTACAGTATAAGAAAGATACGACTTTGAACAGACAGGTCGCTGTTTTCAACCGTTCTTCCGGTCTGGGTTACACCATTCCGAACGGCGCACTGAACATGATGCAGGACGGTTACACCTATGAGATCCTGTATAAACTGCCCAGCGTACCTGTCGGTGATACCGACCTGGCTTCCAGTATGGCAGGCGGCGGCTTCGGTACCGAATATTCTACCTCTGCCGGCCGTTTCGACTACTGGCAAAGCTTTGAAAATGACTCGAAGGATTACCGTTTGCTGTATCTCGGATCGGGTTCAAAGGTGACCAACCAGTGGGTCCACGTGGTCGCTGTTTGGAATCCGGAAGCGAACAACGGAAGAGGTCAGCTGCGCGGTTTCGTCAACGGTAATTACGTTGACTATTCCAACCCCGATTCCAACGTGTTGAAATTCAACAGCAACAGTTTCTATATCGGCGGCAACACCAATTCTTCCGGTGCTTTCCGTGACGGTACGGCTTCCGAAATCGCCTTTGTCCGCATCCGTGATAAGGTCTGTTCGGATGCCGAGGTCCAGGCGCTTTATACCGACGCTTTGACGCCGCTGGAAGGCGGAGGCGGTGAAGAAGGCGGCGACGAAGACGACGATACCGAAACCTATGATACGTTCGATACGTTGACACTTTCCAATTTAGGGTTAGATCCCGGAAACTTTGCCAATTCTCTGACTTCCGGCTCGAAAACCTACACCGGCGATTCCACATCCCATTCTGTGGTACTTAAGTTCAAGTGGAATGCAACCAACCATTTGTCAGAAGCGGATGCAACCCTTTTCAACGTAAGCTTTGACGCAAACTGGAACTACGGTAAATTCGGCATCTGGGCGCGTGCGGATCATTTCTACTTTAACTATCAGTTGTCAGATGAGCTTTCGTCAGCCGATCGTATCATGACGCCCATTACGTCCGGCACGCACGATATCGAACTTGGCCGCAAGCTGGTTACCGGCGGTGACAACCAAGGCAAGTACTATGTGTATGTAAAAATTGACGGTGAAATCAAAGGACAGGGTTATACCGATATATATACATCGGACAGGTATGTAGATGGTGATGAAAACCCTATTCAAATGAACAATATCGTTTATTTTGGCGGTGCACAGCTTGCCGATCAGCGTTTTGCCGACGTTGAAATTCCGGAAAACTACGAAGCATACGACGAAATCACCTATGAAAACCTGAAATATGAAGGTGCACCGGTCGGTGACTCGTTCAATCTGACGGGTGCCAAGACCTTTACCTATGACGCTACCTCTCCGTCCTATTCCTACACCTTCAAGTTCCGCTGGACAGCAGGTAATCTGCCGAGATTCAACCTCTATCCGGATCAGAACGGCAGTTTCCCGTTTGCGTTGTCGGTCAAAAACCCCAATAAAAATGACTTTGGTGCAGCGGCCGGCCCGAACGGTGCATGGGATATCAACCCTGCGAAATTACCCATCACGCAGGCCGCCGAGACCCTTACCACCGGCAGAACCTACGATATCGAATACGGCCGTTTGAAGGTCGCAAACGGTGCCAACGCCGGTAAGTATTATATTTATGTTAAGGTCAACGGCGAACTGGTCGCCAGCGAATACTTTGACGGTGTTACCAGCGATTACACTTATCTGCACAACAGTACTACCGTTCAAATGAATAATACGATCACCTTTGAAGTCCACGGCGTTGCCGGTACTGTGATCAGCGCTACGCCCGAAAACGAAAAGTACGATACCTATGACGAAGTGTATTATGAAGACTTCTTAAAGGACGGCAGCCACTTGGGCGCGCAAACGTCATTGACCGGTGCGACTGCTTTCAGCTATAACGGTACTTCACCCTCACACTCGGTCGTGTTGAAGTATGGCTGGACGACAGGGGATCCGGCTAAGATGAACGTCTACCTCGATGTGAACGGGGCGGCCTCTTATCCCTTCTGCCTGTCGATCAAATACCCGAATATGGGTACGCTGGGTGCAACTGCCGGCCCGAACGGAGCATGGCACATCGACCCGTCCAACAGCGCGAATATCATCCAAATGACCAAACCGCTCACAGTCGGCAAGACCTATAACATTGAATACGGTCGCTTGAAGGTGCTGAACGGTCCGAACGCCGGTAAGTATTTCGTTTACTTAAAGGTTGACGGTAAGGAAGTTGCCAGTTACTATTACGACGGCGTTGCCGCAGACGGTACTTATAAAAACGGTACCCAGATGACCTATAACTTCTTTATTGAAGAATACGGTTCTGAAGGCACCCGCATCCTGCCCTTCACTGAAATCGATCCCGAAGAGGAAATCGAAGACGATTCCGATCCGGATGCGCTCTACTATTCTTACGATGAAATCGGCTACGAAGATCTGATGTTCGAGGGCAAACCGGTTGGCGAAAGCCGTGTGATGAACAGCTCCAACCTCTTTACCTACAACAAGACTTCTCCGACAAGCTCGGTTATTTTCAGCTATCGCTGGACGGTCGGTACCGTTCCGAAGTTCCAGATCTCCTTCGATAAGACGGCCTCTAATGCGATGGATTATATGTTCGGCGCATGGCTCCGCAACGAAGACGATTGCCCGAACGGTGACTTGTGGCTGCAGCCGGGTATTGCCCCGCACCACTACCTGACTGAACCGCTCAAGACCGGCTCGAAGCACGATATCGAATTTGCCCGTCTGAAAGTCAAGAACGGCGAACACAAAGGCCAGTACTACCTCTACTTCAAGATGGACGGCGAATTGATCGCCGAATCCTACGTGGCGGCTGGTGTTGTCGATAAGAACGGCCAGTACGTTTCGAACCCGAACAACACTACCTGCACGCTTTCCAACGAAATCATGATGACCTTCTGGGGTAGTGAAGACAATATCATTTCGGCCATCAAGGATGAAATTCTTTATGGCGATGCGGATAACAACGGCACCGTCAATGCTGCCGACCTTGTCAGCATGAAACGAATCATTTTGGGGTTGGAAGTCGTGGATGAACAGATCGCAGTTCTTGCGGATATGAATCAGGACGGCGAAATCGACGTCCGTGACGTTGTGGCTTTGAAAAAATATCTTGCCGTACCGTCTTCTTTGGATATGGTCTCTCTGCAAGTCGGGGCGGACGCTTCTCAGCGTACCGTTGTCTGGTACAGCGATAATACCGACGTCTACTCGTTGCAGTTGGCCGAAAAGGCGGATATGACCGGTCGTGTATTCCCGGCCGAACACCGTGATTTTGTGGCTTCGACAGCCGCGCAGGTCACTTCGGGCGGCGGCGCAACCACCAAGATGATCAATCAGGTCGCCATCGACAATCTCCTGCCCAACACCGAATACGTTTACCGTATCGGCGCGGGTGAGCAGTGGTCGAAGGTTTACAGCTTCAAAACAAGCGACTTCAATAATGGTGAATTCTCTTTCATCGTAGCCGGTGACGCACAGATCGGTATGAGTGGCTCAGTTGAGAACGATTCCGCCGGTTGGACGGA
>JAZUFP010000147.1:0-6477 GCA_045640765.1 Acutalibacteraceae bacterium | reverse complement strand
TTTGACGAACTTTGTAATTGCAGGTTTTAGGAAGCAATTCCTAACGAGTTTCGTGTTTTTCGACGGGCAGGAGTAAAAACGCACTGCTCGTTCAGACGATGCAGTTCACTGTTTTTGCGCCGATAGGAGTAGAAACAGTCTGCTCGCTAAGATAATGCAGAGTATTTCTGCGGCTTAGATTTTCGCAAAAAAAGAACGCAGTCGGGTATAAAAACTCTACTGCGTTCTACCATTTTATGCGTAACCGATGTAAATATCGAAGCGGTTATTTCCGCCATTTTCATACCAAATCCACACGTCCGTGATGTCCTCATCCCGTGCATAGAGGGAAAGACAATCACGAATATCTCGCTCGGTTCCGATGCACTTCGTACCCGCCGCTATCGGATAATCCCAACACGCCGTTGCCTCCGGGTTGAGTATCAAGCCAACACTTACGGCATAATCTTTGGCGTATGCAATCCAATAATCAATATCGAACGGTGCTTGGGTCGGTGTCGCTGCGGGCACTTCCGTTTCTGCAACGGGTTCCGTTTTCGGTATTGTTTCGGGTGTCGTTTCGGGCGCAATAACGGACTGTGTTTCGTTTTTCGCAGGCGGCACGGGTGTTTCAACGGGCATCTTTTTCGGCTCGTATGACGTCTCCTTTTCCGTCTTTTCCGCACCTTTTTCTTCTGAGATAATCGAAGATGGCGGTACCGCATCGGGTACGGATGCAACTTCTTCTTTTTCCGTTTCGGGTGTTTTACCTTCCGATATTGCTTCCGTTATAGGTATAGTATTGGGTAAAGGCATTGCCGTTTTCGGCGCTTTACCGCAGGCGACGAAAGAGAAGATAGCGAGAATAAGAGTGATAACCGAGCGTAAATAGTTCATACCGACACCTCTGCCGTTGCCGATTGTTGCGGTGGAGCTTTCTTTTTTTCGCCCTTGATTTTCACATTGAAAAGCTTTATGTACTTTGCCGCCGCAACGTCAAGCGGGTTTTCTTTGACTGTGATGATGATTTCTTTCGGAGTGCGGTGAAAAGGCTTCCGGCTCATACAAACACCACCTCACTGTTCACGATCTCGTTTGCACGGGAGCGGATGTTGTTCATCCTGCGCACCCATTCCATCGGATCGGACGCTTTCAATTGCTCGGTGATGCCCTCATTTTCGGCAAGTTGTTTTACCAATGAAGCGAACATTTCTTCCGCCTGTCCGTTCACGTCGGCAAGGTAGGAATTGAGCTTGCTACTCGTCAGAAGGTTGTAATAGCGGATGCGGTGGTACTGCTTCAAGTAGCGTTTGTGACGCTCACCGTAGATGCCGATGGGAGCATCTGCCTCATTTTGCACCTCCAAATCGGGTAAAAAATACGCTCCGGCGGGCATAAATTTTCCGCCGTTTTTTTCAAAGATACTGGTCATATTGAGCCTCCGTTTTTAAGATTTTTTCATACCCAATATGTCCGGTTTTTGCTTTATTTACGGGCCTCCTTCGCATTTATATTTTTGTAAAGTGTTGTAGACGCATACCGCCTCTGGCATATTGGATATGGTCTAAGTTTAACACTTACAGGCGCCATTGCCGCCCCCATATTATTCTGATCGGTCACGCCGAGATCGACGATCTTTCCAACGCAGTACTTATCAATATATATATTGTTCCTGCCGCTTCGCAGTATCAACGCCCCTGCCGCCGTTGCCGTCCACTGGGCGGTCGGGGTGCGCTGACAGCCGTATTCCAGCGGAAAACGGTACTGCCGCTCCGCCGAGCAGAAGTGGGACGATGTCACAGCCGCGGCACATTCTGCGGCGCCGCTTTCCAACATGGTCGCCGCCATGCAGACCGCCAGTGTCATGGTCGAGCAGGCACCGTACAGACCGACCAGCGGCCGTTCGGTCTGCCGCAGACCGAAGGTACTTCCGATACACTGATTCAGCAGATCACCCGCGAACAGACAATCGATATCGGCATACTTCAACCCCGCTTTGCCGACCGCGGTATCGACCGCCAGCGTCTGCAAACGGCTTTCCGCCTTTTCGTAACTTTCCTCGCCGAAACGGTTATCGGCCGAAAAGGCGTCAAACTCCCGCCCCAGGGGTCCTTCGTGTTCCTTTTTGCCGACGACCGCGCCGTATCCGACGATACATGCCTTTCGTTCCAGTTCCACTGTTCTTTTTCCGATTCGTTTTGCCATAACTGTTTCCTATCCGGTGCACAACCAATATATAATACCGTAAATAACGCTTGCGAAAGTGCCGTACAGAATGACCGGCCCCGCAATGGTAAACATTTTCGCGCCGATGCCCGGAACGTGTCCCTCGTTTTTATACTCGATCGCCGGAGAAACGACCGCGTTGGCAAAGCCCGTGATCGGCACCAGCGTGCCCGCGCCCGCGTGCCGGGCGATCTTCTCGAACAGACGCAGTCCCGTCAGCAGTGCCGCCGCGAAGATCAGCGTGACCGGCACCGCCATTTTGACGACGTCGTCCGAAAGACCCAGCGCCGTATACCCTTCCTTTAATAACTGACCGATCATACAGATCGTTCCGCCTACCGCAAAGGCGCAGACCGTGTTTTTCAGTTTGGGCGACCGCGGCGAGACATTTCTGACCCGTTCGGCGTAATCTTTTTTCGTTGTTTTCACCGTACAGACCCTCCTTTCATCATTTAATAGGATGATCCGAAAAAAATTTTTTATGCGAAAAACACCGTAAATAAAGGGGTTTTCGACAGTCGATACCAAAAAATATGAAAAAAATCAAAAAAAAGGTTGCAATTTTGTAACCATTTGGTATAATAGTATCGTTGGTTACAACTTTGTAACAATTCAAAAAAGGATTGATTTTTATTCTTTTACGTCTGCAAAAAATGTTTTCACGCAAAACGCTGGCTTCCATTCTGTGCGCCGTTTCGATCCTGACCGTCGCGGTCGGTGTCTACGACTCCGAAGCCATCACGGCACTGCGTGTCAGTTACGCCGGAAAAATAATCGGCATAATCAGGAACACACGGGACTTTGACGCCGCGGTACAACTTGTCAACCGCACCGTTTACGGCTGCGACGTTGCCGATGCCGTCGAAGAACCGGTCTATACCACCGTGAAAGTACCGGCCCGTCAGCTGGATAACAGACAGACTGTGGCGCAGGGTATTATTGCGAACACCGAAAAAATCGTTCAGGCCTACGCTGTGTGCGTGAACGGAGAAATGCGCGCCTGTGTTGACGATGAAAAGATCTTCGATTTGTGCGATCAGGCACGACGCCGTTTTGAGTTTTCCGAAAACGCCGAATCGAACTTTGTTGATGACGTTACCATTACCCCGGGATATTATCTCGCGACCGACATCAACACCATGGATATGACCGCCGCGCTTTTGGAAGAACTGCCGGTCGAAACGGTGTATACCGAATCCTTTGAAACGGTACTGCCGTTCAAAACGGTCAAGAAAAAAAGCGACGAACTTCTTTACGGCACCACCGAAAAGAAAACGGACGGTGAATGCGGGATCGCGTTGGTCGCCCAAAGCGTTGTTATGCGCAACGGTATGGAAATTTCCCGTGAGGAAACCGAAAAACTGGTCGTGTCCAAGCCGACCGACAAGGTCGTTCTGGTCGGAACGAAACATCCGGCTTCTACCGCGAAACCGGTCAAATCCGGCTTTACCTTCCCCCTTCCGCGCAAAGGTTGGGTCGTCAGCGCCTATTACGGCGACGGCAGAGGTCACCGCGCGGTGGATATCGCCTGCGATCAGGGCACGCCGATTTACGGTGTTTTGCCGGGCAAAGTCGAATTTGCCGGATGGGACGGCGAATACGGGTACTGCGTCGTGATCAATCACGGCAAAGGGTTGAAAACACGCTATGCCCACGCTACGGAACTTTTCGTTAAAAAAGGCGATAAAGTCACCGCCGGACAGAATATTGCCGCTGTCGGACAGACCGGTCTGGCAACGGGAAACCACCTGCATTTCGAGGTCATCGTTCACGGCGACCGTGTGAATCCGGCACCCTACATCGGGTTATAAAAAAAGCATAAACATCAAAAACCCCATTCCAAAAACGGAATGGGGTTTCTTATATCATTCTATATTAAATTGTTTGAACTCAAAATTTCACAATCAAATTACTCTGTGCATTGGATTCACCCGTATCAATTATTTTTTCATTATTCTTAACGGAAACATACTGATCATCCTTTTCGATCGTTCCATTCAAGGTTTATTCGGGTTTTCTTTTGAGTACAAATCTTTCAAAACATCGGTATCACCATAAACTGTATTTTATTTCATTCAGTTTTACGTGTACATCGGACTCACCTTCATAGTAAATTTGAATTCTTATTTCGGCGGAATACTCTCTTTCATGATGACCACCCTTTTTCAAATTCAATGGGACATGACCTCAAACTGACTGGTTCTTCGGACTCACCTCTTTCTTTTTTCTGACTTCATTATAATACATCCTGCACAATTTGTCAAGCAAAAGTTGAAAACTTTTATATATTTTTTTCAAAAAAGTTTTTTCGTGCTTTTTTCCGTCAGATGTGATATAATGATTTTATTATGAAAAACGGAGGGGATTTCAGATGCGACCGCCCATGATGCCGCCCCCGGCGGGGATGCGTCCCGGCAGACCGCTGGGACCGCGCGGATTTCTGACCGAAGAAGAAAAACGCAACAAGCCGAAAATAACCAAGGCACTGTTGAAGCGGATCGCCGGGTATCTGAAACCCTATCTGCCGCAATTTCTTTTGGTCTTCGCGGCGCTGCTGCTTTCCGCCATGCTGGGATTGTTCCCCTCTATTATTACGGGGCGGATCGTTGACGCGATCATCGATCGGAAAAGCATACAAACTCTGCTGAAACTGCTGATCGGCGCCTTTTTAGTGCTTTCCGCTTCCCAGATCATCAGCGTGCTGGAACAGTACATCAACAGCTGGATTTCGCAAAAAATCATTTTCGACATGAAGAACCAGATGTACGATCACTTGCAGCAGATGCCCCACGCTTTTTTCACCACCGAAAAGCAGGGCGATATCATCACCCGGATGAACAGCGATATCAACGGTGTCAGCACCGTGATCTCCAATACCATGACCAGCATCGTCAGCAACGTGCTGATCATCGGGACCAGCGTGTTCTATCTGTTTTATACCGACTGGCGGCTGGCCATTAT
The DNA here is from genome assembly GCA_045640765.1 of Acutalibacteraceae bacterium. GTDB lineage: Bacteria > Bacillota > Clostridia > Oscillospirales > Acutalibacteraceae > UBA737. The sequence goes on along the minus strand of JAZUFP010000147.1, from coordinate 1,311 downwards.
CGGGCTGATCGTAATTCCGCTGCTGATCCTGCCGACCCGCATTGTCGGAAAAAAACGGTGGATGCTGGCGACCGAGGCGCAGGAAGCGCGCGACCGGCTGAACCAGCACATTGACGAAACCCTTTCGGTCAGCGGCTCCATGCTGGTCAAACTGTTCACCCGTGAAAAACGGGAGTCCGAACGCTTCCGTGAGATCAACAACGAAGTTACCGACATTACGATCAAGGAACAGCGTACCGGCAGTTGGTTTCACGTATTTTTGGGAATGTTCATTCAGATCGCGCCGCTGCTGATCTATTTTGCCGGCGGATTTCTGATCGTCGTTCATCACGATACCGGACTGACCGTCGGGGATATTTCGGTGGTGACGGCGCTGGTCAACCGTCTGTATCAGCCGGTACGGCAAATGCTGAACCTTGAAGTGGATTTTGTCCGTTCCCTGGCGTTGTTTACCCGTATTTTTGAATATTACGACCGCCCGTGTGACATTCTAAATCCGCAGGATCCGAAACAGCCGGATCTGACCGACTGTTCCATTGAATTCGACCGGGTGCGCTTTTCCTACGGGCGCGGCCCGGAAGTGCTGAAATCGGTCAGTTTCACCGTACCAAGCGGAAAAATGTACGCGCTGGTCGGCACTTCGGGCGCCGGAAAATCCACTACGATCGGGCTGATCCCGCGGCTTTATGACGTTTTGGACGGCGCGGTGCGGATCGCCGGGACCGATGTGCGTGATTTTGATCTTTCCTATCTGCGGCAGAACATCGGCGTGGTAACGCAGGATACCTATTTATTCAACGGAACTGTTCTGCAAAACCTTTTATACGCCAAAGAAGACGCGACCGAAGAAGAGATCGAACACGCCTGCAAGATCGCCAATATCCACGATTTCATTGCCGGTTTGCCCGACGGCTACCAGACCGTTGTGGGCAATCGGGGATTAAAACTGTCGGGCGGTGAAAAACAGCGCATTTCCATTGCGCGCGTGGTGCTGAAAGACCCGAAGATCCTGATTTTAGACGAGGCGACCTCCTCGCTGGATTCGGTTTCGGAGAATCTGATCCAGACCGCGTTAGACCAGGTCATGGTCGGCAGGACCAGTCTTGTCATCGCGCACCGCCTTTCGACCGTACTTGCCGCAGACCGCATCATGGTGCTGGAAAACGGAACGGTCACCGAAAGCGGGACGCACGATGAACTGCTTGCAAAAAGCGGAAAATACCGGATGTTATACGAGACCCAGTTCCGCAAGATCCTTGAATATGAAGCCCGTTCAAAAAAGTGAATATTTTATAAATAGTTTTCTTTTTC
>JAZUFP010000146.1:0-10769 GCA_045640765.1 Acutalibacteraceae bacterium | reverse complement strand
AACAAAATCCCGTGCAGGAAGAAATCTCCTGCACGGGATTTTTTGCGTTCAGAACGCCGACACGATCTGCTTACAGCAGACGGGCGGGGAATAGTGCCATTCGTCGATATGCGCTTCGTCATAGTAATAGCGGATCGGCTGAACGGAAGCGTTATCGAAACTGTCGATGATGATCAGTTTGATCTTCATTTTTTCGGGGATCACATTTTTAATGTAAACACTTGCCTTTTGCCCGATGCGTACGCCGGCGCGCGGCTCGGCAAGTCCGGCAAGATTGGGAGTCAATTCCACGAAAACGCCGTAATCTTCAATGCTTCTGATGACGCCAGGCACGGTTTCCCCGGGTGAAAAATGTTCGGCGTTTTGCGCCCACGTGCCTAACAGTTCCTTGTGGGTCAGGGTGATTTTTCCGTCGTTCGCGACGTCTCGCAGGATCACTTTAATACGGTCGCCGATCGAGAAACGGTCTTTCGGATGCGAGATCCGCGAAACCGAAATAGCGTCGATCGGCAGCAGCGCTACGTTTCCGCAGCCGACGTCACAGAACGCACCGAAACTTTCCAGATGCGTGACACGCGCTTCAATGACGTCCCCTAATCGGGAACGGTTCAGTAACCTTTCGCGGCAGCGTTCCTGCGCTTTTTTCCGGGACAGCCGCGCGACAGGACGACCGTGTTCGTCGGTGCCAATCTCGGTCACGACAAAGCATACCGGGCGACCGACCCGTGAGATCAGCGCGATATCTCGGGTCGTTCCGTCCTCCATGCCGATGGCACCCTCTTTCCGGGGAATGATGCCGCGCATACATCCCAAATCAACGATCAGGTTGTGTTCGGTGTCGCAGATCAGCGCCGGTGCTTCCAGTACGGTACCGCTTTGGATCGCCGCCGACAGATTCGCCGGGGTGAAAATCATGGGGGTTCTTTCGCTTAAAATTCCTTCGGGATAATATTCTTGCATACTCTTTCTCGCCTTTCTTTTTGCTTCTGTTCAATATATGCCGGAAACGGTAAAAAAATGATTCTCCACCGACACACAGAGCCGGGGCGCGAAAAACGCCTCGGCTCTGTGTGTGGGGATGAATATGGCGGCTGTTTTCACAGCCTATATAAAAATCGCGAAACGGTCAAAGGGGAAAAGACCGTTCAGCAGATTTTTAACTGATGACATCCGTTTTTCAGACTTTCTTTATGGATCTTTACACGGTATTCCACGTATTTTTCATTCTCGCTTTTTCTGACTTGCAGGTTGATCCCGGCGTTTTGGGTAGTGTCAACCAGTTTATACAGACTGTTGGCAAAGATCCGCAGGTCGCCGATGGAACTTTTCCGCACCGGTTCTTCCGGCACGGGCTCTTTGATCTGTACGGGTTCCGCCGCGGGTGGGGGGTTCGGCTGCTCGGCCGGCGGCGGATTGCCGATCATCAGTTCCAGCCGCGCGGCACGTTCGCTCACGGGCAGTCGCATCAGCTTTTCGATCTGCGCTTCGCACAGTTCTTCCTGCCGGATCTTCTTTTGCAGTTCGGGGGAGAGTTGCAGAAAACAGAGTTTGTCCGCCAACTGACCGCTGGTCATGCCCATCCGCAGGGCGATTTCGGTCTGTGAAATACCGAAATGATGATACAGTCCGTTCAGTGCTTCGGCTTCCTCGAAAGGATCCAGCGGTTTCCGCTGTATGTTTTCAAGCATCGCGTACAAAGCACTGACGGTGGAATTGGCTTTGTGGATCACGCAGGGGATCCGGCGCAGACCTGCCATTTTCGCGGCACGCAGACGCCGTTCCCCGGCAATGAGTTCATAACTACCGCTGTTTTTTCGTACGATCAGCGGTTCTATCACACCGTTGGCGGCAATGCTGTCCGCCAGCCGTTGTAATTCATATCGGTCAAAGTGCCGTCGGGCGGTAAAACCCGCCGAACGGATCTCCGCGGGACGCAGCATAACGATCCGTCGTCCGATCAATGTGTGCATGGCGGTTCGCCTCCTGTTGAGACCATTATGACAAACCGGGACAGGTTTGTAAAGCATTTTCGGTCGGGCGAAAACGACCGAAAAAAACAAAAAACGCCTTTTGTCGGGGCGCTTTTTCGGGCTTTGCTTTGAACGGTGTCGCGGAATGTTTTATCCTGCGAAATGTTTTTGCCGTTTCGGCGGAAAAATTTATTAAACAGACGGCTTTGCATATTACATTTGCATTTTTTTTATCGTAATGGTATAATTATACTATCACAAAAAGGAGTTTGAAATGATGAAAAAGCCAATGCGTTTAATATCGGCGATTTTATGCTTGTGTCTGTTGCTGGCAGTCGTTCCGTTCGGGATGTTTACGGCTTCGGCGGAAACCTGTTCCGGAAAATGCGGTACAAATTTAACCTGGGTATATGACCGTTCTGCCTATACATTGACCGTTTCCGGCACCGGTGAAATGCAAAACTATGCGTATGACGCCCCGTGGGCAACCTATTCCGACGAGATCGCGAAGGTGGTTATTGACGATGGCGTTACCACGATCGGGCAATACGCTTTTTACTGCTGCTTTGCATTGACTGATGTTGTGTTCGGCAATTCCCTTCTTTCAATCGGCGATTACGCGTTTAACGAATGCTCCTCGCTGACTGCCGCTGCGATTCCGGACAGCGTGACGAAAATCGGTGAATCGGCTTTTAACGGCTGTCAGATGATGCTGACACTGACGATCGGCAGCGGTGTTACCGAAATCGGGAATTGGGCTTTCGGAAAATGCGTCGGTTTATACAGTATTACGGTCGATCCGTCCAATCGTGTTTATCACAGCGACGGCAACTGCATCATTCAAACGGAAATGAAAACGCTGGTCTGCGGTTGTAAAGCAAGCGTTATTCCGGAAGACGGCAGTGTTACCGCAATCGGGAATTATGCTTTTTATGAATGCTGGGGCATGATTTCAATGACGATTCCAAATACCGTTACTTATATCGGTGAGGAAGCTTTTTATTGGTGTACGGGGTTGGAATCGCTGACAATCGGCAGTGGCGTCGAAACGATCGATGACCACGCGTTTTTCGGTTGTAAGCAGTTAACTGACGTTACCGTCCCGGACAGTGTTGTAAATATCGGCGAGGCGGTATTTGCCGCTTGTGACGGTTTGGTAAGTATGGCGGTGCAATCCGGCAACCGGGTCTATCACAGTGCCGGCAACTGTATAATAAAAACCGCGGCCAAAACGCTGGTCTGCGGCTGTAAAGCAAGTGTTATCCCGGAGGACGGCAGTGTTACCGCAATCGGGAATTCGGCTTTTATTGTTTGTGAGGAATTGACGGATATATCAATTCCGGACACGGTTTCCGCCATCGGTACTTCCGCGTTTGAACTTTGTCAAAAACTGACGGATATTTCGATTCCGGACAGTGTGGTTTCCATTGGGAATTTTGCGTTCTTTTGGAGCGGGATAACCGACGTTTATTATGGCGGAAGCATTGTTGACCGTAAATACATCACGGTCGGTAAAGAAAACGACGCGTTGAGTCTGGCGGTCTGGCATTACGCAAAACCCCATACACACGCTTACGAAAACGTCGTTACAAAAGCGACGTTAAGTAAGAACGGCAGGATCGTGCCGACCTGCGTGTGTGATGATGTGAAATCCGCGACGGTGATTTATAAACCGGCAACCTTTACGCTTTCAACCCCGGCTTACGCCTATAACGGCAAGGTCAGAACACCGACCGTTACCGTGAAAGATGCCGCCGGAAAAACGATTGCGGCAAGCAATTACACCGTTACTTATGCGAGCGGCAGAAAAGCCGTCGGCACGTATTCGGTCAAAATCACTTTCAAGGGGAATTACACCGGCACAAAAACACTTTCGTTCAAAATTTTGCCTGCCAAAGTCGCCGGACTGAAAGCCACCCAAACCGCTTCTTCCGTCAAACTGTCCTGGAACAAGTCGGCAGGGGCTAAAACATATAAAATTTATACTTATAACGCTTCCACCGAAACGTATACCAAAATCGGTTCGACCGCAAGCACGTCCTTTACAAAAACCGGTCTGCGATCCGGCAAGGTGTATACCTATTATGTACGCGCCTGCAACGGCAGTTACGGAAGCGCCGGTTTAACGAAAATCGTTACCGCAACGAAACCCGCCAAACCGAAAGTAACGGTTGTCCCCGGCAGCAGACGGGCCACGGTCAGTTGGAAAAAAGTTTCCGGCGCAACCGGATATCAGGTCTACTACTCTGCCGCAAAATCCGGCGGATACCGGAAAGTTGCCGCCACAACGGCGTTGAAGGTTACCCAAAAATCCCTGAAAAAGGGCAGAACCTATTATTTCCTTGTCCGCTCTTATAAAAAGGTCGGCAGTACCTGTTATTTCAGCGGCTGGGTGACCAAATCGGTAAAAATAAAGTAATTTTTTCAAAACATAAAAAGCGACCGTAAGCATTTGGCTTACGGTCGCTTTTTAGGCATGTTGCACATTACAGCGGTTTTTTTGAAATCTGACCGCCTGCACGGGGATATTTCGGCGGTGTCGGCATCCGCTTTTCGGTGATGATAAAGGTGCGTTCCTCTTCACCGGTCAGCGTTTCTGAAATAATTTTTGTTTTTCCGCCGCCCAAAAGATCCAGCGCGGCCTTAGCGGTTTTGGCTTCCGCTTCACCGTTTTGCCCCTTCATGGCGACAAATACGCCGCCTTTTTTGACCAGCGGCATACAGTATTCGCTGAGCGTCGGCAATGCGGCGACCGCCCGGGCGCAGGCAATATCGAACTGTTCACGGAACAGGGGATTCTTTCCGGCTTCTTCGGCACGCAGATGTACGGTGTCGGCGCAAAACCCCAACGCATTCAGCACCGTTTGCAGAAAGACCAGTCGCTTGTTCAGCCCGTCCAGCAGGGTGACTTTCAGATCGGGCCGCGCGATCAGCAGGACCATTCCGGGGAAACCGGCCCCCGTTCCCACGTCGATGACGTGTGCGTTTTGCGGTACGTCAACGTGCTTGAAAAACAGCAGGCAATCCAAAAAGTGCTTATATAATATGTCATTCGGTTCGGTAATGGCGGTCAGGTTCATTTTCTCGTTCCATTCCACCAAAAGATTGCCGTAAACGGTCAGCCGCTCCGTGATTTCATCGGTCAGCGCAACGCCGAAACCGACGCAGACCGGCGCGATTTTTTCAAAGTCAAAGGAAATCATCATGCGCTCCTTACTGTTTGCCAAGCCAGATCAGCAAAACCGAAATATCGGCAGGGGAAACACCCGAAATACGGGAGGCCTGCCCGATATTGGTCGGCTTGACTTTGCCTAATTTTTCGGCGGCTTCCAACCGCAGGCCGCGGATCGCGGAATAGTCCATATCATCGGGCAGCAGTTTTTTCTCCAAACGGAGCATTTCGTCAATTTGTGCCTGCTGCCGGCTGATATATCCTTCGTATTTGATCTCGATCTCGACTTTTTCCCGTACCGCTTTTTCAAGGTCGGGACGGTCGGTGTCGAAGGGTGCCAGCAGATCGTACCCCAACTGCGGCCGCTTGATCAGATCCGCCAGCCGGGTGCCGGTGGTCAGCGGCGTAGTACCGGCTTCTTCCAAAACGCGGTTGACGCCGTCTCCCGGCGCGATAAAGACGTGGTTGACCCGCTCGATCTCCTGCTCTTTGGCGGCCTTGCGCGCCATACACGCGGCATAGGTCTGCTCATCGATCAGTCCGAGTTCGTGACCGATCGGCATCATGCGCTCATCGGCGTTATCCTGCCGCAGTATCAGTCGGTATTCACTGCGCGAGGTCATCATGCGGTACGGATCGGAACAACCTTTGGTAACAAGATCGTCGATCAGCGTGCCGATATAGGAGGACGCGCGTGAAAGCACCAGCGGTTTGCGCCCCAGTACGCGGTGCGCGGCGTTGGTTCCGGCGATCAGCCCCTGCGCGGCGGCTTCTTCGTATCCGGAAGAACCGTTGAACTGGCCCGCACCGTACAGACCGGGATATTCTTTTAATTCCAGCGTGGCGGAAAGCGCAAGCGGATCGACGCAATCGTATTCAATGGCATAAGCGTTGCGCATGACCTTGACGTTTTCAAGACCCGGAATGGTATGATAAAAGCGGATCTGTACCTCTTCCGGCAGGGAGGAGGACATCCCCTGTAAGTACATTTCCTCGGTGTTTTCACCGCAGGGTTCAATGAATAACTGATGCCGTTTCTTATCGGCAAAACGGACTACCTTGTCCTCGATACTGGGGCAGTAACGGGGGCCGACCCCCTGGATCACCCCGGCGTAAAGGGGAGAACGGTGCAGGTTTTCCAAAATGACCGCCTTGGTATCGTCATTGGTGTAGGAAATATGGCAGACCACCTTGTTTTCAGGCGGCTCTTCGGTACTGTAACTGAACGGAACGGTTTCGTCGTCGCCCGGCTGTACCTCTAAATTCGTAAAATCAATACTGTCTTTGGCGACACGTGCCGGTGTTCCGGTTTTGAAACGGCGCAGCGGCAGACCCAGTTTTTTCAACGCGCCTGCCAGTTCGGTGGCGGGGAAATTGCCGTCCGGTCCGCTTTCATAATTGACTTCGCCGATATAGACCCGTCCGCCTAAAAACGTTCCCGTCGCAATGATCACGCATTGACAGATGAACTCCGCGCCCAGTTTGGTAACGCAGTGCCAGCCGTCCTCTTCCCGGAACAGATCCACGATTTCCGCCTGCTTGACGTCTAAATTTTCTTGCAATTCCACCGCGTGTTTCATGTAGCCGCTGTAAGCGCGGCGGTCGATCTGTGCGCGCAGGGAATAGACCGCGGGACCTTTTCCGCGGTTCAGCATCCGGCTTTGCAGGGTGGTTCGGTCGGCGGCTTTTCCCATTTCACCGCCCAGCGCGTCCAGTTCACGCACAAGATGTCCTTTCGCGGTACCGCCGATCGACGGGTTGCAGGGCATATTGCCGATCCAGTCCAGACTAATGGTGAACAGTACGGTTTTACAGCCGAGTCTTGCCGGAGCAAGGGCGGCTTCAATGCCGGCGTGACCGCCGCCGATAACGGCAACGTCATAATTTCCGCCATGATAATGTTGGATTTCCAAACGAATTTACTTCCTTTGTATAAATTATTGCGCGAAATAGATGTCATACCAGACTAAGAAGGTATAGACCGTCCAGATCTTCCGGCTGACATCGGCTTTTCCGCTGCGATGCGTTTCAAGCAGACGGACAAGTTGATCGGTATTGAAATATTTTTCCGCCGCAGGACTTGTGAACGCGGCTTTGACCTTGTTGTAGTATTCGTCCTGTTTCAGCCATACACGGATCGGCACGGGGAATCCGAGCTTTTCCTTGTTGGCGGTCAGCGGCGGCAGGGTACGTTCCGCCGCGCGGCGCAGGGCCAGTTTTGTGTTTTTGTCGCTGATGCGGCAATCGACCGGGATGGTCTCGGCCAGCGCCAGCACCTTTTTGTCTAAGAAAGGCACGCGCAGTTCCAGACTGTTCGCCATGCTGGTTTTGTCGGCTTTTAAGAGAATATCACCCATCAGCCACATATTGATATCCAGATACTGCATCTTCGTCAGGGTGGGCTTGTCGGCGACTTCGTCATAAAACTTCTTGCATAACAACTGCGGCGAGCAGGCGGATTTCGCGGCGGCACTTTTCAGAATTTTTCCGCGCTCTTTGACCGAGAAGATATCGGCGTTTCCGATAAACCGTTCTTCCACCGTTTTGCCGCGCCGTACAAGATAATTGATCCCGTGCTTCTGCGGCAGATATGAACAGATTTTCCCGATAAAACGGCGCAGCCCGAACGGCAGTTTATCATAGGCGGTCAGCGTGTACGGTTCCTGATAGATGCGGTATCCGCCGAACAGTTCGTCGGCGCCTTCACCCGACATGACCACTTTTACGTGTTCACTTGCCAGTTTGCTGACAAAGTACAGCGCAATGGCGGCAGGATCGGCGAGCGGCTCGTCCATGTGGTACTGGATGGTCGGGAAACTTTCCCAGTATTCTTCGGGCGTGATAACCTTTGAAATGTTTTCCACCCCGATGGTTTCGGCGAATTTTTCGGCATATCCGATCTCGTTGTAACGGTCGCCGTCGGGACTTTCAAATCCGACCGTAAAGGTTTTGTCCACGTTGGCGGCTTCGGCAATATAACTGGAATCAATGCCGCTGGACAGGAACGAGCCGACTTCCACGTCAGCGATCTTGTGTGCTTCGACCGATTCGCGCACCGCCTTGTCAGTCAGATCGGCATAATAGTCCAGTACGCCGCTTTCGGCGTTGAATTCGGGGCGGAAATAGCGGGTCTTTTCCATTTTTCCGTCCCTGTAAACGAAATAATGCGCCGGCGGCAGTTTATAAACGTTTCTGAAAAAGGTCTGCTCGGTCGGGGAATACTGGAACGACAGATAATGCCCCAGCGCTTCCTCGTTCAGTTCTTTTCTGAAATCGGGATGGTCCAGAAATGATTTGATTTCCGACCCGAACAGGAACGAACCGTTCATATCGGCATAGTAAAACGGTTTGATACCGAAAATATCCCGCGCGCCGAACAGCGATTTTGTTTTACGGTCAAAGATGACAAAGGCGAACATTCCGCGCAGCCGGGACACCATTTCGGCGCCCCATTCTTCGTAACCGTGCAGGATGACCTCGGTATCGGCGTTGGTAGAGAAGGTATGCCCCGACCGGATCAGTTCTTCACGCAGGTCTTTGAAATTATAGATCTCACCGTTGAATACAATGATCTTACTGCGGTCTTCGTTGAAAATCGGCTGATCGCCGCCCGCTAAGTCGATAATACTCAACCGGCGGAAACCCAGCGCCACGGTCTCGTCCACGTACCTGCCGTCGGAATCGGGGCCGCGGTGGATGATCCGATCCATCATTTTGGTCAATACCGTCCCGTCGTCACCGATGCGGTTGGTAAAACCGGTAAATCCACACATAAAGTGAAACTCCTTTGAAATTCGGATAGTTATTTTTATTGTAACCGGAAAGTTCCGTCAATTACGTTTTGAAAATCTTCGGATCCAGCCGCCGGGACAATAACGCCGCGCAGAATCCGATCAGTGCACCGCTGACCGCGCCGCAAAGCAGCAGGATCGGCAGATAAAACAGCACGCCTTTGCCGATCCACAAAACCGCGACCCAAAGTTGGAACAGATTATGGATCGTGCCGCCCGCCACGCTGAACCCGATCGGGCTGATACCGCCTGTTTTGCGCAGGAAGGTCATACCGATCAGCGAACAGATGCCGCCCGCCAGCGAAAAGGAAAGTGACATCAGGTTGCCGAACAGCAAGGCCGACAGCAGAATACGGGTGATATTAACGGCAAACGCGCCTTTAACGTCATCGCTTTGTAGCAGCAATAACGCGGCGGTGTTGGCAAGACCCAACCGCACGCCCGGCGCGATAAATGAAAGCGAAACTAAATTTTCAAGATAGGAAAGCACCATGCAAAGGGCACACAACAGTCCCCAGGTACAGATCCGTTTTGCCATCGTTCGCCCTCCTCGGCGGTTATTTTCCTACACAGAAGCGGCGGAATACCTCGTCGGTCACGGCGTCGGTCACACGCTCGCCGGTCAGCTCCAGCAGCGCGGCAAGCGCATCGTCCACGCAGACGCCGACCGCGTCCAGCGTTGCCCCGGATAAAAAGGCGCTTTTAGCTTCTTTTACGGCATCTGCGGCACGCACCACGCAGGCACGCTGACGCTCGTTCAGCAGAACGGCATCGTCCGGCGAAAGGGAAGCGGTATCGGTCAGTTCGGCAATGACGTCAGTCAGTTCCGGTAAGCCGTTACCTGCTTTCGCGGAAATTTCCAGACAGCGAAAAGCGTTGAAAAGCGAACGGTCCAGGCACCCCGGCAGATCGCATTTGTTCCACAATACAACGGTGCGTTTGGGATCCAGCGTATCAAGCAACGCCAGATCGTCCGCGTCGGCGGGGACAGAAGTATCGAATACCGCCAAAACCAAACCGGCGTTTTCCAGTGCTTTTTTGGCGCGGTCCACACCGACCTTTTCCACCGGATCGGCGGTGTGGTGGATCCCGGCGGTATCGGAAAGCCGCAATACGACGTCGCCCACCATTACGGTATCTTCAATGACGTCGCGGGTCGTACCGGCAATTTCGGTCACAATAGACCGCTCATTCCCCGAAAGCAGATTCATCAGCGTGGATTTTCCGACGTTCGGTTTGCCCACGATGGCGCAGGAAATGCCTTCCTGCAAGATCTGACCGGCATCATAGGTGGAAAGCAGACGGTCGATCTTCTGCTCGGTATCGTTCAGTAATGCCCCGAACCTTTCGGGGGAAAGGTCGGGGATATCTTCATCGGGATAATCGGCGTAAGCCGCAAACGACGCGCCGGTTTCCAACAGTTTTGCCGTGATTTCACCGACGGTGCGACTTAACTTTCCGTCGTGAGCGGCACGGGAGATCCGCAGCGCCGTGTCATTCTGCGCCGAAATGAGTCCCATGACACTTTCGGCTTCGGCAAGGTCTAATTTACCGTTCAGAAAGGCACGCTTGGTGAATTCGCCGCCCATGGCGGAACGTGCGCCGTTCTGTAATACAAGGCGCAGGACTTTCCGGGCGATCAGTCGGCCGCCGTGCAGAGAAAGTTCCACCACGTCTTCACCGGTGTAACTTTTCGGCGCGCGGAAGACCAGTGCCACGGCATTGTCAATCACTTCGCCGTGATCGTTGACCGTTCCGTAGGCGGCACGGTAACCTGCCAGCGCTGCAAGCGGCTGTCCCCGAAAGGCACAAAACACCTTATCGGCAACCGCAATG
>JAZUFP010000145.1:0-2571 GCA_045640765.1 Acutalibacteraceae bacterium | reverse complement strand
AAGGTACTGGGTCTGTTCGGCGGATCCGACGCTGTTGTCCGCGTATACGTGGAACTGCCCGATCCCAAACCGAAAAAGAAACCCCAGAACAACAAGAAAAACAACGACCGCAAACCCGCCCCCGAAAAGGCGGAAAAAGTCGCGAAAGAACCGGCACAGAAGCCGGAAAAAACCGTAAAACAGCCGACGACCGTCGCCGAAGATTATAAAGACGCGGTCGACGTTTCCGCCCTTGCAGAAGACAGTTCCGCCCGCCGCGCGGTCGATTATCTGACCAATATCCTGTCACAGTTGGGCTGCACCAACATCACCGCCAAGGTCGCCGAAAAAGAAAACGGCGCGTTTATCGTGCTGGACGGTGACGACCTGGGTGCCGTGATCGGTCACCGCGGTGAAACGCTGGACGCCCTGCAATATCTCGCAGGTCTTGCCGCCAACAACAACGGCGGTTATTATAAGGTTTCGCTGAACATCGGCAACTACCGTGAAAAGCGCGAACAGACCCTGATCGCGCTGGCAGGCCGTGTTTCCGAACAGGTTTTGCGCACGAACCGCAGCCGTTCACTGGAACCCATGAATCCGTATGAACGCCGCATTATCCATACCGCGGTACAAAGCATTGACGGTGTCGTTTCCAACTCGTTCGGAGAGGGATCGAGCCGCCGTGTCGTGATCGCGCCCGAAGGCGGCGACATTCGTCCCCCGCGCAGAGAAGGCGGCCGTGACGGACGTCGCGGCGGCAGAGGCGGAAGAGGCGGCAGAGACCGTCGTCCCTCCAACACCGTGAACGCCGCGCCGACCCGCGAACCCAAGAAGGACAGCGATATGCCGCTGTACGGAAAAATCAACTGATCAAAAAAAGAGGGGCTGTCCGGTGTGACAGCCCTTTTTCACGGTACTGTAAAAAGGAGAAATTACTGTGGCATTAAAAAATGAGATCGACCGCCGCCGCACGTTTGCGATCATTTCGCACCCCGACGCCGGTAAAACCACTCTGACCGAAAAACTGCTTTTGTACGGAGGCGCGATCCAGACCGCCGGCTCGGTCAAAGGCAAGGCGACCGCTCGCCACGCCGTTTCCGACTGGATGGATCTGGAAAAACAGCGTGGTATTTCCATTACCTCCTCGGTCATGCAGTTTGAGTACGAGGGGTACTGTATCAACATTCTGGACACCCCCGGACACCAGGACTTTTCGGAAGACACCTACCGCACCCTAATGGCGGCGGACAGCGTGGTCATGGTCATCGACGCGGCAAAGGGTATCGAGCCGCAGACCCGCAAACTGTTCAAAGTTACCGCCATGCGGCATATCCCGATCTTTACCTTTATCAACAAACTTGACCGGGAAGCGCGTGACCCGTTTGAGCTGCTGGACGAACTGGAAAAGGAGTTCGGCATCGGAACGTACCCCGTCAACTGGCCGATCGGATGCGGTGTCAGTTTCAAGGGCGTTTTCGACCGTGACCGCCGTCAGATCATGGCGTTTAACGAAATGCACCGCGGTCAGGAAAAACTGCACGCGATCGAGTGCGATATTACCGACCGTAAAAAACTGGAAGACCTGCTGGGCCCGTACCAAAGCGCCGAACTGGTCGATCAGATCGAACTGCTGGACGGTGCCAGTTATGAATTTGACCTGGAAAAAGTCCGCCGCGGCGAACTGACCCCCGTTTTCTTCGGATCGGCGCTGACCAATTTCGGGGTCGAGCCGTTTTTGGAAAACTTCCTGCAAATGACGACCGCCCCCCTGCCGCGCGTAACGGTCGAGGACAAACCGGTCGCCACCGACGAAGCGTTTTCCGCCTTTGTTTTCAAAATTCAGGCGAACATGAACAAGGCCCACCGTGACCGCATGACCTTTATGCGTATCTGCTCGGGCAAGTTTGAACGGGATAAGGAATACTACCACATTCAGGGCGGTAAGTCCCTGCGCCTTTCCCAGCCGCAGCAGATCATGGCGGATGACCGGCAGATCATCAACGAGGCCTATGCCGGCGATATCATCGGCGTCTTCGATCCCGGTATTTTCTCGATCGGTGATACGGTCTGCGACCCGAAAATGAAGGTCGAATACGAAGGCATACCGACCTTCGCGCCCGAACATTTCGCCATGATCGAGCAGGTCGATTCGCTGAAACGGAAACAGTTTGTCAAAGGCGTGGAACAGATCGCGCAGGAAGGCGCCATTCAGATCTTCCACGAGCCAAACTCCGGTATGGAGCGTGTGATCGTCGGCGTGGTCGGCGTTCTGCAATTCGAGGTGCTGGAATACCGCCTGAAAAACGAGTACAAAGTCGACGTTCTGCGCAACAACCTTTCATATCAGTATATCCGGTGGATTCGCAACAAGGACTGCACTCAGATCATCCTTTTTGCGATTGACCGCGATATCGACACCTAATTTTCTGATAAATTCCACTTTTTCCGGAGAGCCAGCCACACCGATCACCTTTGCACCGAAAACTTTGGCTATCTGAACAGCCGCAATTCCCAACCCGCTGGCGGCAGCATGCATTAAAAATGTCTCACCGGCTTTCAGATCGGCTTCAAATTTTAAATTCAAGTAAG
>JAZUFP010000144.1:0-6956 GCA_045640765.1 Acutalibacteraceae bacterium | reverse complement strand
TCAGTTTTAACGCTTCTTCGGCTTTGGCAACGATATTCTTCGCGCGCAGACCGAACTCATCCAGCAGATCATTGGCGGGGCCGGAATGTCCGAACGTGTCGCAAACACCGAGTTTTACGACCGGAACGGGGCATTCTTCACAGACCACTTCGCTGACGGCACTGCCCAGACCGCCGATCACGGAATGTTCTTCCGCGGTGACGATCGCGCCGGTTTCCTTCGCCGCTTTGATGATAATGTCGCGGTCGATCGGCTTGATGGTCGCCATATTGATAATGCGGGCGGAAATGCCTTTTTGTGCCAGCAGATCATACGCCTGCAATGCCTCGTTGACCATCAGTCCCGTTGCGATCACGGTAACGTCCGTACCGGCTTTCAGTTCCACACCTTTGCCGATCTCAAAGGTATAATCGTCATCAAAAACGACCGGAACGGCAAGTCGGCCGAAACGCATATAGACCGGACCGTCACAATCGAACGCGGCAAAAACCGCTTTTTTCGCTTCGGTTTCGTCTGCCGGGTTGATGATCGTCATACCGGGAATGGTACGCATGACGGCAATATCTTCACAGCACTGATGCGTGGCGCCGTCTTCACCGACCGAGATACCGGCGTGTGTCGCGCCGATCACCACCGGAAGATGCGGATATCCGATCGAGTTGCGGACCTGTTCAAAAGCACGGCCCGCGGCAAACATTGCGAAAGAACTTGCGGCTACCCGTTTGCCGCTGGCGGCAATACCCGCGGCAATGCCCATCATATTCTGTTCCGCGATACCGCAATCATAGAAACGGTCCGGGAAAGCTTTTTTGAAAATACCGGTTTTCGTTGCGGCGGCAAGGTCAGCGTCCAAAACAACGAAATCATCACGTTTCTGCGCCAGTTCCACAAGGGCGTTTCCCCACGCGTCACGGGTCGCAACTTTCTTTACATCAGCCATTGTTCTGTCCCCTTTCCTTAAAGTGCCGCAAGGCAGGCATTCAATTCTTCGATCGCCTGTGCGTAAAGTTCATCATTCGGTGCGGCACCGTGCCAGTTCACGGCGTTTTCCATATAGGAAACACCTTTGCCCTTGACCGTCTTGGCAATGATCGCGACCGGTTTATCGACCGTGCCCGCTTCGTTCAATGCCGCTTCGATCTGATCAAAATCATTGCCGTCAATGGTAATGACGTGCCAACCGAATGCCTCGAATTTCTTATCAAACGGTTCGGCGGAATTTACTTCGCCGATGGTGCCGTCAATCTGCAAATTATTGTAATCGATAAACGCGGTCAGATTGGCCAGTCCCTTATTGGCGGCGAACATTGCCGCTTCCCAAACCTGTCCTTCTTCCGATTCACCGTCGCCCAAAATGGTGTAAACCTGATAGTCTTCACCAAAATGCTTTGCCGACAGTGCCATACCGCAGGCGGCGGAAATTCCCTGTCCCAAAGAGCCGGAAGACATATCCACGCCCGGAATATGTTTCATGTCGGGGTGACCCTGTAAGAAACTGCCGATGTGGCGCAGCTGCAAAAGTTCAGCCGGATCAAAATAACCGCGCTGTGCCAGCACCGAATACAAAGCCGGCGCGGCATGACCTTTGGACAGAACCAAACGGTCACGGTCAGCCATTTTCGGATTTTTCGGATCGATCTTCATCTGAACAAAATACAGATAAGTCAGAATTTCGGCGATCGACAAGGATCCGCCGGGGTGACCCGATTTTGCCGCGTGTACGCTGTCGATAATACCGATCCGTACCTTGCAAGCAATTTTTTCAAGCTCTTTTCTTTTTTGTGCGTCCATTCCCTGCACCCTTTCCAGTAATATATATTTGAATCAACGGTACAATGTCCGTAAAGTCAACGCTTTTGAAAAATACGTTCCAGATGATCTATAAAATCAGCCACCGCGCCGCTTGCGGCCGTTCCCGCGACAAAATCGGCTTTCGCGCGCAGATCCGCGGGCGCGTCCGAAGTAACGGCGCCGATATCCGCGTCAACGATCATCGGCTCGTCATTATAATAATCCCCGATGGCAAAATATCCACCCGGTCTGATCCTCAACAAATCGCGCAGTTTCCGGGTAGAGGAAGCTTTATTGATCCCTTTTGGGATCAGTTCGCAATAATGCCGCGTCCGTCCGTCAATCATGGCGGTGGTATGAGTGAAAATAAAATCATCATCCGGCTTTTGCAGCGGCAGAAAATTATCAATATCCGTTGCGTAGTCGTTCACAAAAAGCGCTTTATTCCACGGGGTTTTCAAAGCGGTTTTAAGATCGACGTTTTCGGCATCCAACCGTTCATACCGCTCGTGATCATCCACTTCCATACTTCGGCGCAGCACCAGTACCTTTTCGCCGCTGTGCAGTTCGATGCCGGTTTCTGGAAATTGCTTATAAATTTCCGCTACGCGTTCTTTCAAAACATCGGAAACGCGGACTTCAAACAACATCTGCCGTTTTGTGCAATCATAAATCACACAGCCGTTACAAAACACCGACGGACCAATGCCGCTGATCCGACGGAGCACACTGCTGACCGCACCCAGCGACCGACCGGTCGAAAGAGCGAAAATGCCGCCTTCCTGCGAGAAATAGCGCACCCGTTCCAAAACGCGGGGATTGATTTCATCGTTTACGACCAGCGTTCCGTCTATATCCGTCGCCAGCAGGCAACCGTCAAAAATCCCCATTACGGCACTCCTTAATAAAATCGGTAAAATAATCGGGCAGATCACTGGTGAATTCCATATACGCGCCCGTGGTCGGATGAACAAACCCGATTTGTCGGGCGTGTAAGCATTGTCCGTTCAATCTTTCAATGACCTTTTTCGGACCATATACATCGTCCCCTGCCACGGGATGACCGATGTACGCCATATGAACGCGGATCTGGTGCGTTCTGCCCGTTTCCAGACGCAGACGAAGGTGGGTAAACTGTCCGAACCGTTCAACCACTTCATAATGGGTGATCGCTTCCTTGGCGTGGACGTCGGTCACCGCCATCTGCTTCCGTTTGACGGGGTGACGGCCGATCGGCGCGTCAATGGTCCCGCTGTCTCCTTTGGGGTCGCCGTAAACGACGGCCTCATAGATCCGGTTGCAGGAATGCGCCTTGATCTGTTCCGCCAAAGAAAGATGCGCCCGATCGTTTTTGGCGATCATCAGCAAACCGCTGGTATTTTTGTCGATCCGGTGAAGGATCCCCGGACGCAGAACACCGTTAATGCCGGAAAGTGAATTGCCGCAATGATACATGACCGCGTGAACAAGAGTACCCGTTTCGTTGCCGACCGCCGGGTGGACGACCATTCCTTTCGGCTTATTGACCACCAAAAGATCGTCATCCTCATAAACGATATCCAGCGGGATATTTTCCGGAACGATCTCATAGACCTGCGGTTCCGGGATATTGACCGTGACCCGGTCGCCGGGTTTCAATTTACAGTTTTTAGAAACCGGCGTACCGTTGACCGTTACGCAGCCGTCCTCGATCAATTTCACCGCGTGTGAGCGTGTGATCTCGGCTATCAAAGCGGTATATACATCAAGACGGCGGCTTTCGCCGTCGTCAAAAATACAGTTAATCTGTGCCATTCCGGGCATCCGTTTCCGCAGAATCTTCACTTTTCTGCTCGCTGACATTGATTTTTTCGGTGGTCATACGCGGATCCGCCGCCAAAGGCATTTCGGATTTTGCCGCCCGTGCTTCCCGGACCTTCTGCTTATTCTGTTTTTCATCCCGGATCAGACCGATAATAAAATACAAAATCAGAAGACCGGCACCGATGCAGACAGCGCAATCGGCAACGTTGAAAACAGGAAAATCGAAAAATGAGAAATGCAAAAAGTCCACAACACGACCGCCGCGGAAAATGCGGTCGATCATATTTCCGACACCGCCGCACAGTACCAGACAAATCGCCCAAAACAGCAATTTGTCTTTGACACCGTGCTTGATCAGCATTGCGACACAAATCAGCATAATAATAGCCGTAACCGACAGCAGCAGCCAGGTATGATCTTTCAGAATTCCCCATGCGCCACCGCCGTTGGTAATGTACGACAAATCCATAAATCCGGGCAAAAATGAGCGGGATTCACCAAGTACGAACTGCTCGGCAACCAAATATTTCGTCAACTGATCAGCACCCAAAACAATGAGTCCCGTCACAATCGCCAACACGTAAGAAATCAACGGGTTGTCCTCCCCTTAAACTGTTTATAAATCGCTATCGGAAAAAATATCCTGGATCGTAAATCCACCCTGCGGCAGATCGATGTTTTCCGACGGTTCAACCGTGTTTTCCGGTTCCGCGAAAGCTTCAACGATCGGTTCGGCATCCGGCGTTACGATCGGTTCAAAAACCGGCTCAGCAACAGGCGGCACGACCGGTTCGGCGACCGGCGGTGTCACCGGCTCGACAACAGGCGGCTGGACCGGTTCCGGCTGCGGAACAAAAGATTCCGGTGCCGGCGCGCGATCGACCGCTGCGGCAGCCGCGGCGGCGATTGCCTGCGGGTCCATCGGAACGCTGTCGGGCAGACGCTGCAGCAATTCCAGATGTTCACGGTATTTACGGGTAATATCCGACTTGAAAGCGGAAATTTCCAGTTTCAGTTTATCATACAGCAACTGCTGACGGGCGACCGCGTCATTCGCCGCGGTTTCCATCGCGGTCTGTTTCAGTTTTGCCGTACGCAGTGCCGAATCGATCTCCTGCTTTACAACCGCTTTCCGCTGTGTTGCTTTTTCTTCAAAACTGGCGGAAAGTTCCTTTTCACGCTGGGCGATACGGTCCACGTTTTCCTGCGCTTCCGCAACGATCTGCGCGCTTTTCGCGCGGGCTTCCGCCACGATCTGATCCGCCAGACGCTGGGCGTTCATCAAGACGTTTTGCAGACTGTCCTGCGATTGATGATAGTTTTCCATTTCCTGATTCATCCGGGCGATCGTTCCCTGCAATTCGCGGGTATTGCGTTCATACCACTCGTAATCGGCCTCGATTTTGTCCAGGAGAACATCGACTTCTTCCTGCCGATAACCGCCGACAGCTTTGGTTGAAAACTTCATTTCCCTGATTTCATTGGATTTTAACATCTGTAAACACCTCAAACATATTTACTGTATTTTAGAATTATTCTTCCCTTCCTGGAAAGAGAGTCCACGTTTTCAATGCTGAATTTTCCGACACCGCGCACCGTTACGGAATCCCCCGCGGCGACGGTATGGGTCCCCTTATCACAAGCGACCGAGCCGATGCGGACCAGACCGTGGGAAATGTATTCCGACGCCGCTTTGCGGGAACATCCGCACAAAGCCGAAACGACACAATCCAACCGCAGAGAGGCAACGGTATCGGTGGCAGAGACCTTTTTTGAAACCTGCGGCAGCGGTTCTTCCGCGCCGGGCGTGATTTCCACCCCGACCGCGCCGACTTTCCGCAGTTGCTCGGTCACGTAACGCAAAATGTCATTTGACAGAAAAATGACCGCTCGCCCCGGCTCGCACAAAATATCACCGACCGATTCACGCGTGATCCCCAACCCCATCAACGAGCCCAGAAAATCACGGTGGGTCAACCGGTCACAGGTCCGGTATTTCAACGTCACCGCGGTGATGGGAAAATCCGGTTCTTCGCACCAGTCCGGCAGACAGGCCAATACCGTTCGTTCAGCCGATTCATATCCGCCGAAAAAAGCCGTTTTACAGGAAAACCCACGAATGACCGTCAAAGCGACAGCGGCTTCCGAAGGTGTCAGAAATCCCAAAAAGCGGGGCGTCGCGGTTCGTTCACACAGTTGTGCCGTATCCCGGACACGCGCCGGGAAAAGGTCGGCATCCATCAGAAGTAGAGTTTACTGGTATCGCTGTAATCGTCCAGCATCAGTTCGCCCATGATATCCACTTCGCTGGGAACAATAATAAAGGTATTGTTCGCGACACGGCGGATATTGCCGTGATTGGCGTACGCCACACCGCTGATAAAGTCAACGATACGGCGGGAGGTATCACGATCGGTCATTTCCAGATTCAGTACGACCGTTTTGCCCTCGTTCAGGTTATCGGCAATAGACGGTACGTCATCAAAACGTTCCGGCTTGACCAGCACGACCTGGATCGCCGGCTTATCCGGAGAATACGTAACCGTTTTGGAACGGCCGCCCTGGAAAACGCGCGGCATTTCAGAACGGCGGGGTGCCGGTTCTTCGGCCGCGGCACGCTGTTTGGCAGGTGCTTCTTCCGTTTCTTCGATTTCGTCAAATTCGTCTTCTTCCGGGATACTCATAATATCCTTGATTTTATCAAACAGACCCATGATTTATTCTCCTTTTATAAATTGTAATTTCGTTTGCCGAACAGTGCCGTACCGACACGGACCATTGTCGCGCCCTCTTCGACCGCGACGGCAAAATCGTCGGACATACCCATCGACAGAATTTCCATAATACTATTATCCATTTTTTTGGTGCCAATGTCAAGAAACATCTGCCGCATTTTTGAAAAATATTTTCGATTTTCTTCCGGCGCGTTGCAAATCGGCGGAATTGCCATCAATCCGCACACGCGAATATTCGGCAAACGGTCAATTTCCGTCAAGATCGGCAGTACCTCTTCGGGAGCAAGACCCGACTTGCTTTCTTCCCCGCCGATATTGACTTCCAGCAGGACACGCTGACAGATACCGAGTTTTTCGGCACGGTTCTGAATCGCCGAAGCCAGTTTCAGCGAATCGACCGAATGGATCAGCGACACCTTGCCGACCACGTCTTTGACTTTGTTGGTCTGCAAATGGCCGATCAGATGTTTTTCCACCGGGATCAAATCATCATACTTTGAAAGCAGTTCCTGCACGCGGTTTTCACCGATCACCGAGATCCCCGATCGGATCGCGTGATTGATCACCCCGACGTCCACGGTTTTGGTCGCCGCAAGCAAAGTGACCGATTGCGGTGTCCTGCCGCTT
>JAZUFP010000143.1:0-6746 GCA_045640765.1 Acutalibacteraceae bacterium | reverse complement strand
AATGCCCGCCAGACCGGAAGATTTTCCAAGCAGGACCGAAACCGGTCGGTTCAGGATTCGTTCAGTATTGAAAATATTATAAATTTCTTCATCTTTCAACAAACCGTCCGCATGAATGCCGGCACGGGTCACATTGAAATTCCGACCGACAAAAGGCGTCATAGGCGGGATCTTATAGCCGATCTCTTTTGAAAAATATTCGGCAATTTCCGTAATAACGGTCGGGTCCATACCGTCAAACGATCCGCGCAGTGATGCGTATTCCATCACCATGGCTTCCAACGGGACGTTGCCGGTACGTTCACCGATACCCAGCAAAGAACAGTTGACTGCGGACGCACCGTACAGCCACGCCGTCGATGCGTTGGTAACGGCTTTATAGAAATCATTATGCCCATGCCATTCAAGCATTTCGCTCGGCACATCGGAATAATGCTGCAAACCGTAAATGATTCCCGGAACGCTTCGCGGAAGCGCAACTTCCGTATAAGGGACACCGTATCCCATGGTATCACACGCACGGATACGAACCGGAATACCGGCATCCTGCGACATCTTCATCAGCTCGTTTACGAACGGAACGACAAATCCGTAAAAATCCGCACGGGTAATATCTTCCAGATGACATCGCGGCATAACGCCGGCCTCAAACGCGTCAGCAACGGTGGCAAGATACCGTTCCATGGCCTGTTTACGGGTCAATTTCAACTTCTTAAAAATATGATAATCACTGCATGATACTAAAATACCGGTTTCACGTATGCCGAGATCGCGCACCAATTTGAAGTCTTCCCTGCTGGCACGGATCCACGTAGTGATTTCGGGGAATTTCAGTCCTAAACTTTGACACTTTTCCAGTGCTTCACGGTCCTTTTTACTATATACAAACATTTCGGTCTGTCGGATGATCCCGTACGGCCCGCCCAAACGGGACATATACTTGTACAGCTGCACGATCTGATCCACACTGTACGGTTCGACCGATTGCTGCCCGTCACGCAAAGACGTATCGGTAATCCAAATATCCGTCGGCATCCCCATCGGCACACGGCGATGGTTGAACGCAACGGCCGGAACGTTATCGTAACTGTACAGGTCACGGTAAAGATTCGGATCCTCAACATCCTGCAATGAATACTTGTATGTCTTCTGTTCCAACAGGTTACTTTTATTGGAAATTTCGATCATTTTTCACACTCCGTTTTCACTCTCTGTATTATTGTATACAATGATACAACCGCCCCTTTGAAAAGTCAAGTCAAATCAGCAAAAAAATGCGAAAAATACATGAAAAATCATCCATTTCCGGCCGGTATTCGACTGTCCTGCCTTTCTTCTGGCGTTGAATCGGTTTTTCCGCGTTTCAAAAGAAAAACTCCCACGTACGGCTATGGGATAATACCCATTGCACCAACGCAGGAGTCGTAAATCAATTAGGTTGTTTTTCAATACCGTCACTACTCTTTTCGCAGCGCACGACGATACGTGTCCGTCCACTGAGTGTACAGGTAAACAGACTTAAATCCCAATCGTCCGCGCGGGTCATTTCTTCGACCGCGGTCGGACGTAATATTTCCACTTCAACCACGTTATACTTAAAGACATTACCGTCCACATCCGTAAACGATAACGGGTCCCCGATTCGCAGATTTTCGATCGGTCCAAAGTGCGTGCGGTAATTATGACCGCACAGTACCATGTTATTCAAATACGCTGATCCGGAATATCGGCAAGGAGCGATTTTCAGATTATCATAACTCCATTCGCTTATTATCGGAAATTCCTTCCCGATCGCCGGTATTTTCAAAATACCGATATAGCGATTTCCGTCTACCGTTTTGACCGGCATATCCATATCCGGATTCAGAACATAATCCGGGTATTCCATTGTCTGCGAAGACGAAGCAGGGTCGGCTGTTTCATCGATCATGGCAGAAAGCTTTTTCAATACGTCCTCCGCCGACTGACCCGCACGCCAGGTATCCCAAAGATTATAACCGGTTAAGCAAAGAGCTGCCGCAATAAGCAGCAGCCCGATCACTATTGAAAAAGCGCCTTTTTTCATTATTTCTGTCCCTTGCGTCGAACGGCACCGATAATAATGAATACTGCGCCAAGCAGAACCAATGCGGCGACCGGCCACCAAAGCAACCCGGTCTGAGGAACTTCCTTAGGCGGGTTATTTTGGGGCGGATTTTCCTTGGGAGGATTATCTTTTGGGGGATTATCTTCCGGCGGAGTCTGAGGCGGTGTATAAGTATTTTTGATCAGATAGGTAACGCCTTCCTGTTCGATTTTCACTTTATAATACTTGCGGACATTGATTTCGACAATATTCCACTGGATCGGATGTTCGGCTACATCATACCGCGGCAGATGTTTCCAGGAATAACGCCAGTTGTTTTCGGCGTTCAATTCAACCGCAGCATACTCTTCCCCGTTAGCCAAAAGCTTGACGGTAATGGACTCCGGACGTTTTGCTTCCGCACCCTTGTCTTCCCAGACTTTCATAACTTTAACGGAAAATTCATTATCATTTGTTTTGTTTTCTTCAAAAATAAACTTCACATCGACGTTCAAATGATAGTTCCATTTGTTATTTTCAGCATCGATACCCGGCAAAGTGATCAAAGCCGGTGATGCCGTAAAGATCAGATCATCCTGAACGAACCGCGTTCCGAGAATTAGATACAGACCAACCGTCAGATCCTCACATTCCGCGTTGCCGTCATTATCGGTTTTAACGGTAGCTACCGGCGAAATTTGATCCATCAACACATACCCTTGCAGCGTACTGGCCAATGCATCAAAGTTTTCTTCATCATCGCCGTTTCCGGGCCATTCAACAGGATACTCCGAAAAATCTTTCGTGGCGATATAATTCAGATCTTTATCCAGATCAGCCACGCGGTAAATGCTTAATTCAGCCCCGTGCGGCGTGATATTCCCACTACCGTAATGAATGGAAAGACCGGCTTTTTGATCCAGGTCAATGCTTGATGCCGCAGACGAACCAAAAGGTACGATCGCCATCAGCATTATTCCGACTAACAGCACTGCAAAAATTTTAGTCAACTTTCTCATACAACAAACCTCCGACAATTTATTCACTTAAATTATTGCTTATTTCAAATTCGGTATTCCGAATCGGTTTTGACACATTTTTCGGCGGTTTTTTCAATAAAACCACCAATAACAAAATCAACAGCACCGGGAAAGCCACCAACGGTGCAATAATCAACGGATCGATAATAACTGCTTCCGAGATCACGCGGGTATTATCCGACGAATTCCCGGTCACACGGTGTCCCCGGACCAATAACCGATGCGTATTGATTCCGTAAGGCGTGCAGGTAAACAGTGTGCAGTAATCCTTTCCGTTTTGAATCATCAGATCCGCGGTATCGTTCGGAAGAACGGTACGGATCTGATCCACTTCATAGGTCAGTTTTTCGTTCAAAACATGAAGTGTAAATTTATCTCCTTCACGCAGTTTGTCCAAATCGGTGAAAAGTTTTGCGTTCGGCAATCCGCGATGTCCGGATAAAACACAGTGGGTTCCTTTCCCGCCGGTCGGCAAAGACGACCATTCCAAATGTCCGACAGCGACCTGCAAAGTACTGTCAGCAGTGCCGTGATAAACAGGAAGTGAAACATCCAATTTGTCGATCTCGACATAACCGATAATACCGTCGGAAAAAAGATTCAGGCATTTATCATACCGTTTCTTCATTCCCGCAGATAATTCGGTGGTGTTTTCACTGCCGACCAAATCGCGATTATACATGATCGCGTCTTTCCACATTTGCTGATAATCATTTTTATCAATTTCGGAAACCTGCGCATTATAGCGGTTAATGGCCTGTGTTGCGTGTTTGGAGTTCCAATAGTTGCTGACCGTAGGATACAGCAGCAAGGACAGTCCTACAATGCCAACAACAAAAAGCAATACAGTTGTTAATCTATTCTTTTTCATTGCAGGATTCTCCTCACCACCGCGGTGGGGAGGGCTTCCCCTCCCCGCGCCACGGCAATAAGATCGTCAATAATGATCAGCCCTCGTTATAAACGCGTTTTTTAGCGACCAAAACAACAGAAGCCGCCAGGAACAGAACACAGCCGATAATGACCATCAATTTGGTACCCATACCACCGGTGCTCGGCAAGATGGAACCGGATCTGTTTTCAACTTCGATCAGCGCAACACCCTCTGCGTTGTCGGCGGTAGCATTAACTTTACCTTTGCTATCAATAACGACTTTGACCGGAGCATTCAAACCGCTGAATCCGACCGGGGCTTTGGTTTCGGTCAGATAATAGGTATCGGAATCCAGACCTGTGATCGTGAATTTACCGGTGCTGTCGGTAACGATTTCGGAAATGGTTTCTTCATCGTCAGCGGTGGCAACGCGGTAAACATTGGTATCCTCGACAACAAAAGCGATCGGATCGGTGCCGTTTACTTTTGTACTTAATGTGAATTTCGCATTTTCCAATGCCTGCTTCTGATTGGATTTCATTGTATATTTGAAAACATTGAAACTCCAAACATAAGTGATCGTCTTACTGATCGGCGTAACGTTCGCGTCATTTTCATCACCGTAGGTCAAAACGACTTCGTTCGGATTACCGTTTCCTGCGATAACGGCCTTTCCATTAACGGTAGCGGTATAGGAAACAATGATTTCGGTATCGATCGGCAGTGTTTCAATATACGCATTATCAAAAGCGACCTCGAAAGTATATTTAGCGGAATCGGTCTTAACAGTATAACCGGAATCTACGGATTTGCCGTCAACAGTCACAACGACCGAACCGTCATTGAAGGTCAAGCCGGCAGACATTTTATCGTGCATGACATAGTTTTCAGCGCCTTCTTTGACCGTGATCACTGCTTGATAATCAACGATTTCGCCGATGCCGGCATCGTTGGTCTCACCGAAAACGCTGTTGGAATCTTCCTTAACGGTTTTCTTGATCTCCGTGACCTCGTTCTTCTCGTTCAAAGTCTGTGCCGGATTAGTGGTGTCCAATGCACACAGCGAGCCCAGAGAAGAATCGACCAGATAATAACCTAACGCCAGATCCTTTGCAGTATAACTACCGTTTTTCGGCAAACTACCGACCGGAGCAATACTGTTGTTTTTCGCGTAATTCAGTGCTGCTTTTGCAAAAGCGGCAACGTCGGCATCGTCTACCCATTTGGCATATCCGTTATCATCAAACGAAACGTATATATCTTTCACAGCGGTGCTGTTTAAAAATGTTTTCCACGCATCGTTTGCCTTATAGCGATAAGCGCCCTTATCGGTATCATACATTTCCAAATCCAAAACGCGATAATAAGCGTAAGTCTGACCGGAAACCGGATTGCCGATCGTGATACTGCCGTTCTTGTCCGCAGCGGTTCCCGTAGCCGCAAATGCCGGAACGGCAAATGCCATGGTCAAAACCACTGCCAGTAAAATCGCAAAAATTCTTTTTGTGTTTTTCATAATCAAAAAATACCTTCCTTTAATAATATTTTAGAAAATTGAACGGTTTTAATCAGGGAGAATCTAAAATATCCCCCTTTCGCTTGATTTACGCCGCAAAGCAAATCCGCACATCAGAGCCGCCACCAATAGGAACAGCCCGGATGTCATAATATCCGTCACGCCATCACCGCCGGCGGAAGGTAATTGATATTCATTAAAGTTTTTGACTTTAAGAATTTCATCTTCCACAAACAAATAGCGATCCCCATCAAAAGTGGTAATGGATCCGTCTTCATTCACTTTGAACGGATGTGCGTCGCCCATGGGAAGGAAATTACCCGGAGCATCCGTTTCGTACAGATAATAGACGGTGTTCAAATCCAAATCATCAATAGTCAGCTTGCCTTTGACCGTCGTATAAGTGCCGATTTTATTTTTCAGTCCGGCATCGCTATACAATTCAAAGGTGGCCTCATCCTCGGTGATCAAAATACCGGCGCCGTTAACTTTCCACAAATGGATCGGTTTCTTTTGCTGCGGCGGTCCTTCAAACACCAAACTGCCGTTATTTCCTAAATATCCGGTAATTTCTTTGGTTCGTTCGCCGTCGTACAATGTTGTACCGGTCTTGCTTTCACAGACATAACTGCTGGTATCTGTCGTATTGTCGGATTTGGTGACCGTTGAATCCTCATAAGCGCCGTTATCAAGATAATACGGGTTATCATCCGTTGGTTTTAATTTGGCAAAAGCGCCTTTTGTCGGATCGTTCTTGTCAAAGCGGTTGGTGTAAAACGTTACCGTTTGACCGGCCGGAAGACTGTCGATAGTCTTTTGAGCACTTTCCGTTAAACCGACCTGATAGATCAAACGTGCCGGCAATGCTTCATAATACCAATTTGCCTCCATTTGTACGCAGGGCGAATACGCAGGCAAAACATCGTCCGGAATGAACATTTTTACCGTTTGCTGTTCATTGGCATCCGTTGTGACCGTAACCTTGATCTCACTGAGATTTGCAGAAAATCCACTTCCGTCTTTGGCGTTATAACGGTAATTATAACTGTATGTCGTAACATTACCGTTTGTGGATTTAGACGTATAATCGTAAATCCGTCCGCCGTAACTCAATTTCGGTTCGCTGACAAGTTTCATTCCAACGCCAATGGGATCTTCGATCTCAACAGAGCTTCGTTTTTGAAGAATAAATCCGTAATTTTTTACCTTCAAACTGCCTTCCAGAATATCGTTGAAAATCTGTTTCAGTTC
>JAZUFP010000142.1:0-4447 GCA_045640765.1 Acutalibacteraceae bacterium | reverse complement strand
AACTCTACCTTAACACAGGTTCGCTCTATTCGCTACCTTTTTATTTCAATCTGTCACACATCATTGTAACACATACAGAAAAAATCGAAAGAATTTACCGGAGTTATTGACAAAAGCAAATGATAGGAATAAAATAAATATGTTTACGTCAAAATAATCGCGAAAGGGTTTGTACATCGTTGGTTTTTTCCAGTTTGCTGTTTGTTTATCTGTTTTTGCCGCTGAATCTTTTGTGTTATCATTTCGCCAAAACGATCCGCGCAAAAAATAACGTTATGCTGATTTTTTCTCTGCTGTTTTATGCGGCCGGGGAACCGATTTATGTGTTTCTGTTGATCGGTATGGCTTTTGCAGATTGGATTTTGGCATTGTTCATCGAGCGTCAGACCCCGAAATCGAACGCCGCTAAAACCGGCGTTGTTTTAATGTGCGTAATCAATTTAGGGCTGCTTGGTATATTTAAGTACGGTACTTTTTTCTTACAAAACGTTTACGGTATTTTTAATATTACTTCACCGTTGCCTAAAATCCTTTTGCCGATCGGTATTTCATTTTATACCTTCCAGTTGATATCGTACGTTGTGGATGTATATCGCGGGGAAGTAAAAGCCCAGCGCGATTTTCCGACGCTGTTGCTATACGTCAGTTTGTTCCATCAATGTATTGCGGGACCGATCGTCCGATACAGCGATGTTGCCGCTCAGTTAAAAGACCGTCACGTCACGGCGGAGGACCTTTCAAATGGTGTTTGGCGTTTTTCGGTCGGGCTGGCGAAAAAGGCGGTTTTGGCAAATACCTGCGCAGCCGCGGCAGATGCTTTGCTGGCGGTCGACGGCAGCGAAACAGCGTTGCAATTTGTTAAAAACGCGCCGACCGCTCAATTGTGGATCGGCGTAATGATATATACGTTGCAGATCTATCTTGATTTTTCCGCTTATTCCGATATGGCGATCGGTATGGGCAGAATGATCGGCATTCGCTATCTTGAAAACTTCAATTATCCGTATATTGCGAACAGTATTACCGATTTTTGGCGCAGATGGCACATTTCGCTCAGTCTATTCTTCCGTGATTACGTATATATACCGCTTGGCGGTAACCGAAAGGGAACAGGCAGAACAATTCTGAATTTGCTGATCGTCTGGTGCTTGACCGGTTTTTGGCACGGTGCCTCGTGGAATTTTCTGCTTTGGGGATTCTACTACTTTGTTTTTTTGATTTTTGAAAAATTTGTTTTACGAAACAGATTGGAAAAGATATGGGGATCTGTACGGCATATTTATGTGCTGTTGATCGTCATACTCGGCTGGATCATCTTCCGATATACCGATTTTAATGTCGGACTGAACGTGTTTGCCGGTTTGCTTGGGTTAAACGGTAACCTTTTTTGGAGCGACGGAACGCTTGCGATCCTTTCGCCGTATTTGTTTATCGTCATTTATTCTGTTTTTGCGGCAACACCCGTATTTTCAAAACTCGGCCGCCTGTTCAAAAGAATAGCTGTTAATAATGTTGCCTGTCTGAAGATCTATTCAGTTTGCAGGGTTGCGATCCCCGTCGTGTTATTATTGTTGTCAACAGCTGCTTTGGTCGGCAACAGTTACAATCCGTTTATGTATTTCCGTTTTTAAGGAGGAGCGCACATGGAATACAAAAATGAAAGCAATTCTCCTAAAACAGATAAAGAAAAATGGGCACAGCGTCTTTCTGTAATCAAAAACAGTAAATCCAACAGTATTCGTGCTTTTTTTCTGGCTTTGTATTTGATTGCCGTAATCGCTTTGATGCCGTTTTTACGACCGACCTATTCGGATAGCGAGAAACGGCAACTGCAAACTTTTCCGAAACTGTCGATTGAATCACTGTCTTCCGGCGATTTTTTCGATCAGCTGAATTTATGGTATTCGGATACGTTTCCGGCACGCGAAACCTTGCTGAAATTTAACAGTTTGTTCCGGAAAACGCCTATCGCCGGAAAAACCAAACTGTACGGTAACGTGGATGAATTGCAGAATACCGGTGATGAGATACCGGAAACCGCATCGAAAAGTACTTCTTCGACCGAAAGCGCGCCGGAAAAGGTCGAAAAGATTCCGGAAGATACCGAAAAGGTCGATCCGCTGACGCCGCAGCCATTCCCGAATGTGAAACCGAATAACGTTGAAACGGTTGGCGCTTTAATGGTCGTGGATGATACGGCGTACGAACTTTACAATTTTGACCGTCAGTGCGCCGATAAATATGCTTATGCCATCAGCCGCGTTGCCCAGCAGTTAAAAGGGCAGGCAGAGGTTTACAGTATGATCATTCCGACCAGTATCGGTGTTATGGTTCCCGATAAAATACTGAAAAAGTATAATGTTAATTCATCGGATCAGCATAAAGCGATCGATTATTTGTACGGCAAAATGTCCTCACGGGTCAAAACGGTCGATGTTTTCCCGATATTAGAAGCGCACCGTTCTGAGTATATTTATTACAGGACCGATCACCACTGGACAGCACGCGGTGCATATTACGCTTATAAAACACTGTTGGAAAGTTTGGGGAAGAAGCCGTATGCCTTAAAACACTACGGCATTGTGAAATATAAGAACTTTCTCGGTACTTTCTATTCCGGAACGAATATGGATCCGCAGCTTGCCAAAAAACCGGATGTGATCTACGCGTTTAAGCCCAAGGGCACTCAAACTATGTATTCTAAATACTTTTCAGGCGGAAAAGTATATACGCAAAAAGACGCGCCGATCATCCAAAACGCAGATGCTATGTCATCTTCCAATAAGTATCTTGCCTTTATGGGCGGCGACCGGGTTCTGGACGTGATTAAGAATAAAAAACTGAAAAAAGGTCCGGTATGTACGGTCGTGAAAGACTCTTTCGGGAATTGTCTGATTCCGTATCTAGTCGATCATTACAAAACGATTTATGTCGTTGATTCACGCGAGTTCCCGAAAGCCGACAAACGTAAACTCGCCAAATTCATTCGTTCTACCGAGACGACCGAAGTGTTCTTTATTCATAATGTATCTTCTACGCGAGGAAAGGGATTTATCAACGGTCTGTTGAAATTTATCGGTTAAAAAAACCGGCTGAAAGTGGTTTTCAGCCGGTTTTTTGTGTCTATATTATTACCTGTATATTGTAGAATCCTCAGTATCATGTGAAACTTCCCGTTCAAGACGTTCCACAATCGCTTCAGGGACGTTTTCCGAAATGACTAATGATAGATTGCTCGCCAACATAAAACCCTTTTTGGCGGTTATTTTCAGCATTTCAAGCAAAGGATCAAAATAACCGTTGATATTGTAGAGCAGAATCGGTTTGACGTGACGCTTCAACTGTCGTAGACACAAGATCTCAAAGAATTCATCGTAAGTCCCGATGCCGCCCGGCGTGACGATAAAAGCGTCGGCTTTTGATTCCATCATTTCTTTGCGAGAGCGCATATCTTCGGTGTAGACCATTTCGGTACAGCGGTCGTACAGTATACCGTCAACATTGAAAAATCGGGGAGAGATGCCGATGATTTTCCCATTCAGCCGATCCGCACCGCGTGCGACAGCCCCCATCATGCCATGTGCACCGCCGCCGAACACAATGCCGTGACCGTGCCGGGCGATCGCTTCACCCAAACGTTCACCGGCAGTGATATACGAACTATCAATATCATCCGAAGCCGCACCGTAAACACAAATGTTCATTGCAGGGATCCTTTCTCAGAATTTCATTTTTACACCATTCAAAACGGCATTGACCAAAGTTTCGTCCCGGTATTCCAGTTTCATGGAAAAGAACGGATAGTCCGGTTGATCGAGCAAATCCAAAAATAAATAGTCGCCTGCCCATAGTTTCAAATCATGCAGTTTTGTTTTCGGGACCCAGCATAAATCACCTTCGTCACAGTCGGACAAAGTTCCGCTGAAACGATCGGCAGTAAATAAATGCATATATTCCGTTTCCCAACGGTCGGAAACAAAGGTGACGATTCCGCGATACCGGGCGTTTTTCAGCGTCAGACCGGTTTCTTCGAATACTTCACGCGCGTTGCATTCTTCGGGAGATTCTTTATCTTCAAATTTCCCGCCGATCCCGATCCATTTGTCGTGGTTCAGGTCGTTTTCTTTTTTGACGCGGTGAAGCATCAGGTAACAACCGTCTTTTTCAATATGGCACAAAGTTGTGTTTTTCATGACGCATCCTGCTCCGCTTCGGTGTTATTGGCAGCTTCCGATACCGTTTCGGCATTGAAATTGAATATTTCGCTTTCACGGTTATCCGGATCAAAAATATTGTTATATTGAATGATTTGATAGCCGTCTAATATTTCGCTGTATTCCGTTTTGCAGTCCCAAGTGTAATATTCGCCTTCGCTGTCAATGTAACCGACAGTGTCGATTACCGGCAGTATTTTGCGAAGATTCAGTAAATATTCATTGAAGGGGGA
>JAZUFP010000141.1:0-7361 GCA_045640765.1 Acutalibacteraceae bacterium | reverse complement strand
ACGCCGCGTACCAAAGGAATACGGCAACAAGGATCAATATCAGACTGCGGAAAACCGGTCGTTCGAGTTTGCCCGAAGCGGAAACAGCATCGTCCTGCGGATCGTCCTGAATATCAGTTTCTTCCAGTACCTTGTTTTCATTGACGGTCAGAACCATGATCAGCACGGCGACCAGCATGAATCCGGCGATCACGAAAATGGTCGGCGCGAAGCGCTGATTCTGCTCGTAAACGGTACTGCCGTCCGCCGCCTTCTGTGAATGCAGCAGGAACATCATGACCACCGTCGCGAAAATTCCGCCGATATACCCGACCAGATTGATAATGGCGTTTGCCTTACTGCGCAGCGGTTTTTCGGTCACGTCCGGCATATAGGCAACGGTCGGCGTGCGGTAGATCGCCATGACGATCAGCAAAACGACCAGCACAATGAAAAACGGAACGAATTTCGGATTCCAGTCAATGAAATACGCCATTACGCACATCAGAATGACCGAGCCGATCGTACCGAACAGAATATACGGCGTCCGTTTTCCGAGCCGTGTATGCGTGCGGTCGGAAAGACTGCCGAACAGCGGCAGCATGAAAATCGCCAGCACGTTATCGATCGCCATAATGGCGTTGGCGGGCAGCGTTTTCAGCCCGAATTTATTTTCCAATACATAGGGAATGACCTGATCGTAAAACTGCCAGAACGAAAGTACCGCCATGAATGCCAGTCCGATCAGCACCGTGCGTTTATAATTCAGTTTCATCAACTTTCCCTCCACAGATTATTTACCCGTATAATCGTTATCGAACGTAATCACGCAGACATAGGTCGGATTGATCTGCCGCGCCAGCTCGCCGATCTGTTCTTTCAGCGTGCCGCGATCCACACGCATATCCGCCGGAACGACCACGTCAAAAATCAGGTTTGTCCGCGTATTGGCGGCGGGGGTCATGCGAAAATCGTGCAGGGTCAGACGGTCGTCGATCGTGCGGATCGCCGCTGCCATCTGTTCCCGCGCCTGCGTCACAGCTTCGTTATGCACGTCAATGGGGTCCATGTGGATCACCAACTGTACGCCCATCCGTTCGCCGACCAGTTTTTCGCAAAGGTCGATCTGTTCATGGCAAGCAACGATATCGATATCCTGCGGCACTTCCACATGGACCGAGGCAAACTGTCTGCCCGGTCCGTAGTTATGCACCAACAGATCGTGAATACCGACAAATTCCCCGAACGAAAGAATAACGTGTTCCAGTTCTTCGATCAGTTCGGGTTCGGGCGGATTGCCCAACAGATCGTGCACCGTTTCACGCGCGGTGCAAAAGCCCGACCACAGAATGAACAGCGCCACCCCGATCGCCATGATCGCGTCCAGGTTGAAAGACGGGTGCAGCCACATGGAAATCAGTGCCGCAGCCAGGATCACCGTTGTGGCAATGGCGTCATTGACGCTGTCCTGCGCCGTGGCAAGCAAAACGTCAGAATCGATTTTTTTACCCAGTTTCCGATTAAACAGATACATTCCGAATTTCAGAATGACCGAGAACACTAATATTACGACCGCCCATCCGGAATAGGTCGGTGCCGCTTCCCCGGAAGCGAGCGTTTTGACCGAACTGATCAACAGTTCACCGCCGACCAGCAAAATCAGCATGGAAACGATGAACGCGGACAGATACTCGAATCTGCCGTGCCCGAACGGGTGATCACTGTCGGCGGGTCTGCCCGCCAGTTTGAAGCCGATGATCGTAATGATCGACGAGCCCATATCCGACAGGTTGTTCAACCCGTCCGCGACGATGGAAATACTTGCCGTAAGGGCGCCGACCGTGATTTTCAGCACGCACAGCACCAGGTTGCAGAGGATCCCGACCACACCGCCGAGTTGTCCGCATTTTTCACGCACGGCCGGATTTTTCACGTCTTCGTGATTCGGCACAAACCACCGCATCAGCAATTCCGTCATGATATTTTACTTCCCTTACTGCCCTTCGTTCCGAAAGAAACGCCCGACAGAATATTGGTATCAATGGTAAAGGTCAGGTTGTCACGGTTGCGCTGACGGCGGAACGCGATCTCGATCAGGCGGTCAATCAGTTCCTTGTACGGCACGCCCGTTGCTTCCCACAGATAGAACGCCAGCGATCCCGGAATGGTATTGATTTCGTTGGCATAGACCCGGTCGGTTTCGGTGTCGATCATAAAGTCGATACGCACGACGCCGGACGAACCGGTCGCGCGGAATACGTCGCAGGCAAGCTGCTGAATTTCTTTGGTTTTTTCTTCGGGCAGGTCGGCGGGAATTTTCCGTCCGAGCGACGCCATGCCCTTACTGGCACCCGATTTGTCCGAGTTGCCCATGTACTTATCCTCATAAGACAGGATCTCGTCGTGCATAAACGGTTCTTCGCAAACGCTGGCTTCGCAGGAATCCGCGTCGCCCAGAACCGAACAGTTGATCTCCCGAAGAGCGGTCACGGCGTGTTCGACCAGCACCTTATCCGAGAACGAGATCGCCAGCGTGATGGCGTCGTCCAGTTCCGCGGCGGTCTTCGCCTTGGTAATGCCGACGCTGGACCCCAGATTGACCGGCTTGACAATAGCAGGCAGACCGATCTTTTCCATGATCTTCGCGGTGATCGCTTCTTTATTCAGTACATATTCACGCGCATGGAACGTCACGCAGGGCAATACCGGCAAACCGGCACTTTCCAGCACGTTTTTGAAAACCACCTTATCCATACCGACAGCGGCGGAAAGCACGTCACAGCCGACGTAAGGCAGATTCAGATATTCCAGCAGTCCCGACACGGTACCGTCTTCACAGTTGGTGCCGTGCACGATCGGAAACGCCACATCGACCGGAATATCCGCCTTTTTATGAAAAGCTTTCTGATTGAGGAAGCGCACCACGACCGCGTCGCCCGAACGCAGCAGACAGACCGGCTCGGATTCTTCCAGCAGTTTTTCGGTATTGCGGTAAGACTCGATCGAGAACATCTTTTCGCCCGTGTACATCTCCCCCGTTTTGGTAACGTATATCGGGGTCACGTCGTATTTTTCACGGTCGATCGAACGCATGGCCTGCACCGCGGATATGATCGAAACCTCGTGTTCGACCGAACGGCAGCCATATAAAACGGCAATATTGGTTTTCATAAAAAATCCCTCTTATCCAAAATATTTAATTCAAATAATTATCCGGCAGATCGTTTTCCAGCAAGACGACGCTTTCCGCCGTAACGGTCGGCAGATAGACCTGCATGGCTTCCGCGAACGAGGAAACGACCGTCAGGTGTGCCTCGTCAAAGCCGGCGCTCAACGCGCCTTCACGCAGCGGTTTGGAACGGTTTTTGCCGACCAGAATGATCTCGTCGCAGTATTTCGCGGCTTCGGCACCCAAATTGAAATTGCACTCATACTCTTTGGTGCCCAGTTCGATCAGTCCCGGGGTGATGATCGTTTTCTTCATGCCGTCAAACGATCCCAGCACACGCACCGCCGCCAGACTGCCTTCGGGGTTGGCGTTGTAAGCGTCGTCGATCAGCAGTGATCCCTTTTGCCAGGGCTTCATTTCCAGCCGGTGTTCGGTCGGTTTCAGCGCCGCCGCGGCAAATCGGATCTCCTGCGCGCTGACACCGAGCTGATACGCCAATGCCGCCGCGCCGGTGATATTGTTCACGGCGTGCGCGCCCAGTAATTTCGTCTTGATCGGGATCCGCTCGCCGAACAGGACCAGATCAAAGGAAGAACCGTCCCGTCCGCAGGTGACGTTTTCGGCGTAACACGCCTGCCCCGCGCCGTAAAGTTTCGCGTCGGGACAGCGTTCCAGCCGTTCCGCGATACCGGCGCTTTCGGCGTTGGCAAGCAAACAGCCGCCCTTTTCGCCGACCGCGTCGTACAATTCAAACTTGGTGGCGAAAACGTTGTCCACCGTATGGAACGTATCCAGATGCTGCGGACCGACCGACGTAATGATACCGTGATCGGGATGAACGATATCGCAGATCTCCTTGATATCGCCGGTCTTTTTGGCACCCATTTCGCAGATAAAGATCTGCGTCTGCGGTTTGATATCGCCCCGGACCGTCCGCACGACCCCCATGGGCGTATTGAAACTGTGCGGCGTGGCGACCACGTTGAACTTTTCGCCCAGCATACGCAGCAGAATAAACTTGGTCGAGGTCTTGCCGTAACTGCCGGTAATACCGACCACGGTCAGCCCCTTATGCCCGGACAGAATGCGCTTGGCGTCCCGGATATAGTATGCGGTAAAGGCGTTTTCGACCGGTTTGGTCAGCACCCACGCAACCAGCGCGGTCAACGGCGTGACTGTACCCAGCATGACGATGACCGTGCGGCAGATCTCCGCGGTCAGTCCGCCGAAGATCAGATAAGCGGCGATCAGCAGAACAAACGCCGCGATCCCCGCACCGTACAGCCGCTTGACACGACCCGTCAGCACCAGTTTTTTAATGGATTTCCGATGTTGCGAGACCGCCAGCGCCACCCGGACGGCAAGCAGAATAACGGCGGCCGCCAGCGCGACCCACTGTTTTTCATACAGAAAAGCGAACAGACAAAACACGAAGCTCTGTAACGCCAGTTCGATGGTAAACGATTCTTTCAGCCAGCCGAAATAGCGGCTCGGAAAGTAGGAATTTTGCTGTAACATCTGGAACTGCCGCCAAAGCGAAACCAGTCCGCCGACCGCGATCAGGATCAAACCAACCGTCAACAACATACCGTACCCTCCTTAATGAATAAAACTGCGCAGAATAGCGTGTGCCTGCGCCGGCCGTTCACAGAACGAATAATGCCCCGTTCCCTCGATCACGCACAGTCCCGCGTCGGGGATCAGCTGTTCCATGGTTTTCGCGTCACACAGCGGGGTGGCCGTATCGTTTTCACCCCAAATCAGCAAGGACGGGCAGGAAATTTCCGGCAGTATGTCCCGCAGATCGGTATTGACCAGTGAAACCATGGTTTTGCGCAGAACTTCGGGCGCGGCGTTATAATCCGCCGAGCCGTAATGCCGCCGCGCTTTTTCCAGCAGGTTTCCGGAAAAATTGCGAATGCCCGGCAACAGTAATACTTTTTTGATGATCTTGAACGATTTGGCGCGCCATTTCTGCTTGAAGGTCTTTTTCGGGATCAGCCCGGCGGCATCCAGCAGAACGATCTTCGGCGGATCGACCCGTTTGGTCGCGGTCAGTTTCAGAATGACACGTCCGCCGTGGGAATGCCCGATCAAAATCGGATTTTCCAGTCCCACCGCCGCCATGAATTTCAGCACGAAGTCGCAGTAATCGTCCAGATCCCACGGCTCTTTCATGGTGTCCGACCGACCGCAGCCGGGGAAATTCACCGCCACCAGACGACAGCGGTCACCCAGCGCCGCCATAACGCCGCGGTACACATCAAACGACGATCCCCACCCGTGCAAAAGTAAAACGGGAATGCCGCTTCCCTGTTCGGTATATTCGATCGATAAACCGTCAATACAGACTTCCATGCCCGAAATTCCTTTCCGAAAATACTTCTACGCCATTATTCATATATTATACCAAACTTTCCCTTGAAATAGAAGACTTTTTTTGAAATTTACGCAAAAACTTTTTCCCCTTGAAAAGACGGGAAAAATTTGGTATTCTAATAGAAAAGATTTATCAAAAAACCGCCGTTTTCGACAAGGAGGTCTTTTTATGTTTGCCGGATTGCAAAGTGTCGGTCTGTTCGGGATCGACTCGTATATGATCAAGGTGGAAGCCGACGTTTCGGGCGGCTTGCCGGCGTTTGACCTGGTCGGTCTGCCCGACGCCGCCATCAAAGAATCGCGCGACCGTGTGCGTGCCGCCATGAAGAACAGCGGATTCCGTTTTCCGAACGGGCGCATCACCGTTAATCTGGCGCCGGCCGACAAGAAAAAAGAAGGTTCGGGATATGATCTGCCCATTCTGATCACCCTTCTGCTGGCGACCGATCAACTGAAAGCCGACGTGAGTGACAGCATCTTCATCGGGGAACTTTCCCTTGACGGAAAAGTGCGCCCCATCGGCGGTGTTCTTGCCATGGCGATCACCGCGCGGCAGAACGGCATCAAGCGGTTGTTTGTCCCTGCCGAAAACGCCGCGGAAGGCGCCGTGATCGACGGCATTGAAGTCTACGGTGTCGAAAGCGTCCGGGCGCTTCTGGCGCACCTGACGGGGCAAAGCGAAATTCCCGTTGCCGCCGCGCCCGAAATCGTTGAGGAATCGACCGGCGCGCCGATCGATTTCAGCGACGTCCGGGGACAGATCGCCGCGAAAAAAGCGTTGGAGATCGCCGCCGCGGGCGGACATAATATTCTGCTGATCGGGCCGCCCGGATCGGGTAAAAGTATGCTGGCGGCACGGCTGCCGACCATTCTGCCCGAAATGACCTTTGAAGAATCCATTGAAACCACAAAAGTACATTCCATTGCCGGCATTTTAGACCCCCGGCATCCGCTGGTGACGACACGTCCGTTCCGTTCGCCCCACCACACCATTTCGGCGGTCGGGCTGTCGGGCGGCGGCAGTATTCCCCACCCGGGCGAAATTTCACTTGCCAATAACGGGGTGCTGTTTTTAGACGAACTGCCGGAGTTTCAGCGCACCGCCATGGAAGCCCTGCGCCAGCCGTTGGAAAGCGGAAAGGTCACCGTTTCCCGTGTTGCCGGATCGGTCACCTACCCCAGCAACTTTACGCTGGTCGCCGCCATGAACCCCTGCCCGTGCGGATTTTTCGGACATCCTACCCACCCGTGCATTTGTTCACAAAACGCGGTACAGCGATATCTGAATCGCATTTCGGGACCGATGCTGGACCGACTGGACCTGCACGTTGAGGTGCCGCCGGTCGATTACGAGGCGTTAAGTGACGCCGCGCCGGCGGAATCTTCCGCCGTGATCCGTGAACGGGTCAACCGCGCCCGAAGGATCCAGGTCGAACGCTACCGCGGAACGGGGATTCTGTGCAACGCGCGGCTGACACCCGCCATGCTGCGGAAATACTGTGTACTGACCGATGACGCGCAGAGTTATCTGAGTGAATCTTTTGACAAACTGGGGCTTTCCGCCCGTGCGTATGACCGTGTGCTGAAAGTGGCGCGCACCATTGCCGATCTGGCCGGTACCGAGACCATCGACCGCAGTCAGATCTTCACCGCCATCCGCTTCCGCAGTCTGGACAGAAAGTACTGGGGCGGCTGACCGAAAAAAATTCTTAAAAGTTTTACTTGACAGACCACCGCAAAATGTGTAAAATATATTGGTAGTCAATAAGACTTTCGGGGGCGTAGCTCAGCTGGGAGAGCGTACGGTTCGCATCCGTAAGGTCGAGAGTTCGAT
>JAZUFP010000140.1:0-5821 GCA_045640765.1 Acutalibacteraceae bacterium | reverse complement strand
TATGTGTTATGTTAACCGACGGGGAACAGATCGAAACCACCGTGGTCGAACAGATCCTGGCAGGCAATTCGGTGCGCTATGACCGGGAGGGTGACGCGCATTACGATCTGGTTTCCGCGTATCAGAAATCCATGCGCGGATCGGATCCGGACGCCGCCGTGTACTACCTCGGACGCATTCTCGCCGCGGGCGATCTGCCAAGCGCCTGCCGCCGGCTGATGGTCTGTGCCTGCGAGGACGTCGGACTGGCTTATCCGCAGATCATTCCGATCGTCAAGGCGGCTGTCGATGCCGCGAATATGCTGGGTCTGCCCGAAGCGCGCATCCCGTTGGCGGATGCCGTGATCTTAGTCGCGACCAGCCCGAAATCCAATTCCGCGTACAACGCCGTCAACACCGTGATGGCGGATATCGAACGGGGTCTTGTCGGGGATATTCCGCGGCAGCTGCAAAACAAACACTGCGACGGAGAAGACGCCGAAGTGCGCGGGCAGCACTATTTGTATCCGCATGATTATAACGGACATTATGTAAACCAACAGTACCTACCGGATATCGTCAAAAACAAGATTTACTATGAATTCGGTGACAACAAGACCGAACAGCGTTATAAGGAATACTGGGACGCTGTCAAAAAGAAATAACAGTCAGGAGGAAATGCCGTGATGCGGGAAAACCGTTTGCCGAAAAAGTCTTTGCGGCTGTGGCAGACGCGATGCGGATTGATCGCCGTATTCCCGTTCACGGCTTTTTTGATCGGCACTTTCCGGAACGCGGTCTGCGTTCTGCCGTTGATCTGCTTTATCGCCGTCGTTTTGTGGACGGCGTTTTTTTATCTGCCCCGTTATTGTGCCGTTTTTTCGCTGGAAATCGGCAAACAGTATCTTTTGGTGCGGCGCGGCGTCTGGTTTCGGCACTGTGATCTGATCCCGTTTCCGGCGACCGTTTACACTGCCGCCTTTTCCACGCCGCTGGCACGGCGGATGGGACTTTCGGCGCTTTCGTTCAAAATGATCCGCGGCTGGCTGATATTGCCCGAAATGCGGCGCGATACCGTATCGGAACTGCTGGCGGAGGTACACCGATGAGCCGCACCGTCCGCGCGCATCCGATCGCGGTCATTCGAACGCTGGAACCGTTCGGGTTTGTACTGTTGCTTCCGGCAATACAAATGCTTTTCGGCGGTGGCGACGCGGCTTTCGTTCCGGCATCGGCCGAATTGCCGCTTGCCGCCCTGCTGACGGTTTGGGTGATTTTACGGCGGCGGGCGTTCCGTCTTTTTTGCAACGAACGGGAGATCCGCATTGTAAAAGGAGTTTTGATCCGCCGCACAGTCCGTATACCGCGCCGAAATCTGTCCGCGCTTCGCGTGGAACGGGGCATTGCCGATGCGTTGTTCGGCTCGGCACGGGTGATCTTTGAAACCGAAGCGGACATGGCACGGCAGGGCGGTGTTCGGTGCGATCTCCGCCGACGGGATGCCGAACGGCTTTCGGCGGAACTGTTCGCCACGTCGGGAAAAAGTGTTTCCGTTCCGTTGAAAAAGCGGATCTTTTCGGCTTTGGCGACCTCTTCCGCGATAACGGGACTGACCGTTGCCGTACCCACCGTCCGTCGGGCGGGAAAATTATTCGGTGTCGCGCTTTCGGAATGGCTGTATTCACAGATCAGTGAAACGGCGGCGCGTTTCAACGCCCGGTTCCCGAGAGTATGGAATACCGTATCGCTGATCCTCTTGCTCGGATACGTGATTTCATTCGCGGCGGCGCTGTTTGCGTTTGCGCGTTATCGGCTGACGGTCGGGCGGATCACGGCGGTAAAAAGGGGCTTTTTCGTCCGTCGGGAAACTCGGTTTGACGGCGGAAATATCCGCGCGGTCTGTTTGGAACAAACGCCTTTTCTGCGCGCGGCGCGGCGGTGCTTCCTGCGGGTGACGGCAGGGTCGTTCGGTCACCGTTATGATCTGCCGGTCGAGCGGATCGCCCGACAGCGTGAGCGGGCGCGGCAAATGGGTTTTTCCTGCGCTTCTGGTGTGTTTATCCGCCCGAAACGGGACCGGGTAACGGCACACCGCTTTTACCGACCGGCGTTTCTGTGGCTGATCGGTCTTGCGGCGGCGGTATTTATGATCCGTCGGGAACTGCCGTTTCTTTTGCCGGTTTCGTTGTTTTTGTCGGTGCCGATGGGCGCGGCCGCCCTTTATTACGGTTATATCGGGCATTTCAACTATTGCCGCGGCGGCGTTTCTTTCGGCAAAAAACTGTGCGCGGCAGGTACCCGTGGGTTTTGTTTTCGGGCGTTGCACTGTCCGAAACACACCGTCGGGATCCTGCGGTTTACCGAAAAACCGTGGGAAAAGCGATACGGCACCTGTAATCTGAAAATCGGCGTTCGGGCAAGGGCTCCCGTATATCTGACCGTACGGCGCATTGATACGGCAGAAACACTTGAAAACGCCGTCCGTTTCTTTTCGGATGAATGATCCGCCGCAAAACGGGCATCCTATATCTGAAAATGTTTCACGTGAAACAATCGGAGGGAACGGCATGGAACTGATGATACGCTGTGGGATCGCTTTTTTAGTCGGCGGCGGCTTCTGCGCGGTCGGACAACTGCTGATCGACTGTACGAACCGCACACCGGCGCGTATTCTGGTCGCTTTTGTGGTCAGCGGTGTTGTGCTGACGGCGATCGGTGTTTACGAGCCGCTGGTCGAATTTGCCGGCGCGGGCGCGACCGTTCCGCTGACCGGATTCGGCTATTCACTGGCGATGGGTGTGCGTGAAGCGACCCGACAGTACGGTATTTGGGGCGCTTTGTGCGGCGGATTGACGGCAACGGCGGCAGGGATCACGGGGGCAATGAGTTTCGGCTATCTGGCGGCGTTGATTTTTCGACCGGGCGATAAATGACCGGAAACAAACGGGCGGCGACTGCCGCCTTTATTTTTTTGCGGATTTCTATTTACTTTTTTATGCGGACTTGTTATAATGGAAAAGTAATGTTTCACGTGAAACAAAATCTCAAAACCGCCGAAAGCGGCGTAAAACAGGAGTTTATATGGGTAAAATCATTTCGGTCGTCAATCAGAAGGGCGGCGTGGGCAAAACTACCACGGCGGTCAATCTGGCGGCGGCAATCGGATTAGCAGGTAAAAAAGTCTTGCTGATCGACGCCGATCCGCAGGGAAACAGTACCAGCGGATACGGAATCAGCAAAAAAGACGGCGCGTTTTCTTCCTATGAAGTATTGATCGGGGAATGCCGTGCCGAATCGGCGATCGTTACGACCGCCTGCAAAAACGTCGAAGTCCTGCCGTCTTCTATGAATCTGGCGGCGGCAGAGGTCGATCTCATCGAGAAAGAACACCGTGAATCCCAGCTGAAAACGGCACTTTCCACCCTGCGTGAGCAGTATGATTACATATTTATCGACTGCCCGCCGTCGCTGGGTCTGATCACCATCAACGCGCTGAACGCCAGTGATACGGTGCTGGTGCCGATCCAATGCGAGTATTACGCGTTGGAGGGACTTTCCCAACTGATGGCATCGGTGCGGCAGGTCAAGCGGCTGTATAATCCCACGCTGGAAATCGAGGGGATCGTACTGACCATGTATGACGGCCGGCTGAATCTGACACAGCAGGTCGTCGGCGAACTGAAAAAATATTTCGCCGCGAAACTCTACAAAACCGCGATCCCAAGGGCGGTCCGCTTGTCGGAAGCCCCCAGTTACGGATTGCCGATCCAGTATTACGACAAGCGTTCCAAGGGAAGCGACGCGTATAATCAGCTGGGTAAAGAATTCTTGAAACGAAACAGGAGGGCGTAATA
Organism: Acutalibacteraceae bacterium; assembly: GCA_045640765.1. Classification (GTDB taxonomy): domain Bacteria; phylum Bacillota; class Clostridia; order Oscillospirales; family Acutalibacteraceae; genus UBA737. Next base: position 1,988 of record JAZUFP010000140.1, on the reverse strand, counting down.
TGGCAAGCAAAAAAGGCGGTCTCGGCAGAGGGCTGGACGCGCTGTTTAATGAAAACGCGACCGAACAGAATGCCGCGGTGACCGTGAAATTATCGGATATCGAGCCAAACCGGGATCAGCCCCGCCGTGATTTTGACGAGGAGGCGCTGGCCGAACTGGCGCAAAGTATCGAAAAATACGGGCTTTTACAGCCGATCGTCGTTCGCCCCGAACCGAACGGCACCTATAAGATCATTGCCGGTGAACGTCGCTGGCGTGCCTGCCGCATGGCGGAACTGACCGAAGTACCGGTCATTATCAAGGAAATTGACGAAAAGACGCTGATGGAGATCGCGTTGATCGAAAATTTACAGCGTGAGGATCTGAACGCTGTTGAAGAAGCGTGCGGTTATGACGCGCTGATGAAACAGTATGATATGACGCAGGAGCAGGTCGCCGAATCGGTCGGGAAGTCCCGCAGTGCCGTGGCAAACGCCCTGCGGCTGATGAATCTGAATGAAACCGAACTGGAAGCGCTGCGCCGCGGTTCCATTACCGCCGGTCATGCCCGTGCGCTGTTGGCGTGTGAAGATGAGGAACTGCGCAAAAAAATGCTGCTTGCCGCGGCAGACGGTGCTTCGGTGCGTGAACTGGAACGCATGGTCACGGCGGGCAGGAAGAAATCCGCGCCGAAAAAAGCGCCGGACAAAAAGCCGCAGTTTTATAATGAAGTGGAACTTTCACTGAAAAACGAATTGCACCGCAAGGTTAACATAACACCAAACGGAAAAGGCCGCGGAACACTGACGCTTGAATTTTACAGCGACGAAGAACTTGCCGATTTCGCGCGCCGGTTGGCAGAAGATAAATGAGTTTACATAATCTTTTCCGTTTGCTGACCGCGGTACTGTAATAAAATCAATTTATAGGAAAACGAATATGAATATTTCCTGGTTTGTATTTGCCCTGATCGCCACCGGCGGTTGGGGTTTTGCCGATCTTTTTTATAAAAAAAGTTCGTCGGCCGATGACCGTTATTCCCATTTGAAAATCGCCGTCTGGGTCGGTCTGGTCATGGGGGTCTGCGCGGCGGCACTGCTTCCGCTGGCGGAATCTTCCATGCGCTTTGGAACATTTTGTACCAATATGCTGAAATACCTGCCGGCTTCGGTCGGTTATATCGTTTCCATGGTCATCGGGTATGCCGGTCTGCGGTATCTGGAATTATCCATCGTTTCGCCGGTACAGAACGCTTCGGGCGCGCTGTCTACCGCGGCAATGGTGATCTGGTTTTTAAGCAGAGGGCGCATTTCCGCCATTTCCGAAGCGTTTTCGCCGATGGATCTGATCGGAACGGTGCTGATCGTGATCGGCGTGATCGCGCTGGCGATCGCGGAACAGCGCATTTCCGCCGCCGAAACCCTCCGCGCGGACAAAAAATACCGCATGGGCGCACTGGCACTGCTGTTTCCGCTGTTATACTGCGTATTTGATACACTGGGCACGGCCGCGGACGGTATCATTCTCGACGAAAAAACCGGTCTCGGGCTCGGGGAGATCGATGTGATCATACTGTACGGACTGACCTTTTTCGCCGTCGGTGTCGCGGCGTGGATCTTTTTGTGGATCCGTACCGGAAAACCCTATCTACCGTTCCGTCGGAGCGAATGGCCCAAAATGGCGGCGGCAGGGTGCGAGGAATTCGGTCAGGTGTTCTACGTATACGCCATGGCGGCAAAGCCGATGCTGGCGGCGCCGATGATCGCTTCCTACTGCATCGTTTCGGTGCTGCTGTCACGCGTTATTCTGAAAGAGCGTCTGCGCCCGTCGCAGTACCTGTGTGTCGGTACCGTGATCGCGGGGATCGTGCTGCTGGGAATTTCCGAAGGATTGGCATCGGTCTGACCGCTTCGCGCACGCGTATATATTATATAGGTATATGCCGCCGGAAAGAAACGGCGGTATATTTTTTTGTTGCCTACATATATATAATAGGTACGCCACAGAAA
>JAZUFP010000139.1:0-2805 GCA_045640765.1 Acutalibacteraceae bacterium | reverse complement strand
CTGGATCGAAGCGGAAACCAAGAAATACTGCTGACGCAGACGAAGCGACTTGCCTTCGTGATGATTATCTTCGGGATACAGCACTTTTGAGATCGCTTCCGCGTTAGCGCGCTGTTCCAGAGCGCGGGCGTAATTTCCCTGATTGAAAGCGGACATATCAAAGTCGTTGCATTCCGCACTCCAAAGGCGCAGAACGTTGACCGTTTTACCGTCTTTACCGGCAACCATCAGATCGTACGGCATGGCGTGAACACTTTGATAATCTGTATGCTCAATATGATGATAGCTGCCGTCCCACCATTCGTTGATTTTGCCGTCAAAATGAACATCAACAGCGGAACCCGGTCTCGGCTGCAGCCAGATACCGCCGCCGGGCAGCCAGAAATCAGGCATTTCGGTCTGCCAACCGTCAACCAGTTTCTGACGGAAAATCCCTAATTCATAGCGGATGCAGTATCCCATTGCCGGATAACTTCCGGTCGAAAGTGAATCCAAAAAGCACGCCGCCAAACGGCCTAAACCGCCGTTGCCCAAACCGGCATCCGGCTCCAATTCATAAAGATTATCCAACTTGACCTTATACTTTTTCAAAGCGCGTTCCATTGCCTCGGTCAGTTCAAGGTTATAAAGACTGTTTTTAAGCGAACGGCCCATCAAAAACTCCATACTCAAATAGTAAACGGTTTTTGCCGCCTGTTCATCGGTTTTCTTTTTAAATTCGGCGCGACGTTCACTCATAATATCAAGCAAAACCAAAACACACGCCTTATAAAAAATATCATCCGATGCCTGTTCGGGCGTAATGCCGAAATTATGCGACAATTTGCGTTCCAGCATTGCGGATAATTGCACAGCGGTATATTTAGCCATAACAGTTCCTCCAAAACATTTTTTCATAAAATTATTATATTACATCTATCATACAATATTCACGTCGAATTTTCAAGTAATAACAGCGAAGATATTTTGCGTGATTTTTATAAAAAATAGACAAAGAAGTTTTCAAATAAAGGAAAAATCAAAAAAAAGTTGTGTAAAACAAACAAGAATATAACAAAAACAGCAGACAGTCAAATGACTGCCTGCCACATAAAATATCACAAGAACGGTGAAAACAGATTAAGAATGGCGCGTTTCAGACGACGATACCACGGTTCACGAAGCCAATCCTCCAAAAGGATTTCCTGGCACTGATCGAAAAGTTTAACAATACTTTCCCGGATATCAATCACCGAATCGGAATTGGAGATCCAGGCACCACATTCGTAATGCAGCGCAAAACTGCGATAATCCATATTTACCGTACCGACCGTCGCGACCGAATCATCGGAAACAAAAAGTTTTGAATGCATAAATCCGGGCGTGTACTCATAAATTCTGACGCCGGCTTCCAACAGTTCACGGTAGTTATACTGCGTTACCGGATGCACATACCATTTATCCGGGATGTGCGGCGTAATAATGCGCACGTCGACACCGGCCTTGACCGCCATCTGCAAAGTCAGTATCATCGTGCTGTCAATAATCAAATACGGCGTAGTGATATAAACATATTTCTGTGCCGTGTTCAAAATCTGCATATAAATACCTTCGGCGGGATTTGAAGAACCAAGCGGATCATCGCAATACGGCAGAACATAGGTATCGTTCTTTATTGTATTCGTTGCAAGATGGGATTGCAGATCAATGCCGAAACCGGTCGTAAATTCCCACATGGCGCAGAACATGGCAAGAAAACTGCGCACCGCGTCCCCGCGAATCAGGACCGCACAATCGACCCAGTGACCAAATCGGTTCATTCGGTTGATGTATTCATCGGCGAGATTCAATCCGCCGGTGGCCGCGACCTTTCCGTCGATGACCACGATTTTCCGGTGATTGCGGTTATTCATGAAAATATTGATGGAAGGACCGATTTTATTGAAAACGGCGACCTCGATTCCAACGTGCTGCAAGCGCATGATAAAATCCTTGTGCTGACGCTTGATCGAGCCGAAATCATCAAACAGCAGTTTAACTTCCACCCCGCTGGAAACTTTCCGTCGCAGGACGTCAAACACCGCTTCCCACATTTCACCTTCCGCAACGATGAAAAACTCCAAATAAATGTATTTTTCGGCCTTTTCCAGTTCTTCAAGAAAACGTGGGAAAAAGTCATCCCCCGGTGAAAGATATTCGATTTCGCTGTTACGAAACAGCGGGCAACCCGATTCCCGTGTCAGATAATCCGCTTGACGGGAATGCAGAAGATCTTGATGATGTAAAAGATCGTGTATCCCCGTCTCTTCGGTGATCTCGGGCAGATAGTGTGACTCACATATCTGCATTTTCTTACGAAAATTCGGAAATACGCGACCGCCGCCGAAAAGCAAAAACACAGTGATCCCGAAGATCGGAAAGACCAGAATGAATATGATCCAGGCAATTTTATAGCTCGGATTTCCGCGCCTGTTTACAATAAATATTACAAGAAAACCACCCAGCACTTCGGAAATCCAATAAAACATCCGATAAGGCAAACGCCCGGTATTGCTGGTAACATGGAATGCGGCCATAAACAGTAAAAAGAATTGTATGACTAACAGTAATGCCGAAATGATATGCCTGCTTTGAAAGCGAATGCCGCGCTTGTTTTTCAAACGTTGCACGTGAACGCCAATCTCCCTTCAAACTTTTTTCTATATTATAGCACAAAATATATATTTTTTCAAATTATTGCAGTATTTTCAAAAAAAATTAATAATTTCTTTATTTTTTAATAAAACTATGTTATAATACTTTTCAATATAATTGCTTCTTTTGGAG
>JAZUFP010000138.1:0-3610 GCA_045640765.1 Acutalibacteraceae bacterium | reverse complement strand
TGCGGCATTGTGCGCCGATCAAAAAGGTTTTGCAGTCTTTACCGAGGGCGCCCATGAATACGAACACGACGAAAACAAACTGTATTTCACCCTTTTGCGTGCCACCGGTGTCATTACAAGCGGGGCGTCCGAAAACTGGCTGGTCCCCGAAAACCAATGCCTGCGGCAGTATGGCGGGCGTATGGCGTTCTGTACTTTCGACGGGGAACCGGCCGAAGCCGATCTTCCTTTTGTCGCGCAGTCTTTCCGTGCGCCGCTGACGGCCCGCGCCACCGCCTGCGATATAAAGAAATTTTCGGGCGGCAGACCGTGTGTGCAGGACAGCACCATTCAGGAACTCTTTTATCTGCCCGACGAATATCCCGAAACTTTCATTGCCGACAATACTTCGGCATTGACCGTTTCGGGTCGGGGCGTCGTCGTGACGGCGTTCAAGCAAAGCGAGGATCAAAGCGGGCTGATCCTGCGGTTGTGCAATCTTTCTGAGGAAACGACCGCGGTCGAGGTCAGAATCACCGGTCGGATCTATCAAACCGAACTGGATGAAGTGCGCCGCCGCTTCCTCGGACGGGATAGGATCAACGAAGTCCTGCCACCGAAAAAAATCCTGACGCTGTATATCGGGCAAAACCCGTAACGGTAAATGTATATTACCGAAATGCTTTTCATAATTTTCGTTGCAATCGGTCATTAGACGAAAAAAACAGCAAACCGCACGACAGTATCGGTTTGCTGTTTTTTTGTTGTGTAACGAAAACTACCGGCAGTGCCGGTAGTTCCAAAAAGCTTTAGCTAATGCTGCGCGTCTCGAACCTCAACCTGTCGGCTGCAGGAGTCAGTGCGTCAATGAGCGATTCAATGTTCGACGTCGATGATGTGATCGGTTGGCTGAATCTGCCGTACGGTATCGCCGAAAACGTCAAAACGGTTATGAATGCCATATTTGATCTGGTTTGGAGCTGCGGCGTACAAATCGTGCTGGTCATTGCCGGTTTGCAGTCCATTCCGGGTACTTTGTACGAGGCCTCCCGGGTCGAAGGAGCTACGAAATGGCAGGAATTCTGGTTCGTGGTCTTTCCGAATCTCGGCAACGTTGTTCTGCTGGTTTTCGTTTATACCACGGTGGATATCTTTACCGATGCGAAAATCGGTGTTATGGACCGCGCGGTATCCATGATCAATAACGGTATTTACGATACGGCATCAGCTCTGCTTTGGTTCTATTTTGCCGTGGTCGGCCTTTTGATCGGTATTTTGTTGTTCGCGTATTACCGGTTTTTGATGAAACGCTGGCAGTAAGGGGGAAGAGTTGTGATAAAAATGAAAAAACATTTCAATTTTTCCCTTTATCTTCCGCGCAATAAGAAGAAATTGGTCAAATCGTCATACGGTTTGTTTCTTTCGGCGCTTCGAATTTTGATCCTTTTATCCGTCGGATATATTGTTTTGTATCCGTTGTTGTTTATGATCGTCACGTCGCTTATGTCCCGAACGGAATTCTATGTTTCGGGCAGGGTGTGGTTACCGATGTATATCGACCCGAAGTACAATTATGCAACGGCTATCAAACATCTGGATTATTTTAATGCGTTGAAGTCAACACTTCTATATGAAATCGTTGCCGCCTTGCTGGAAGTTGTCTCCTGTGCCATTGCGGCCTACGGTTTTGCCCGTTTCAACTTCAAGTTGAAGGGGGGTATGATGGTTGGTGTGTTTATGACCATTCTTATCCCGGAAAATATGATCATCATCCCGAAAGTGGTCAATTACTCAAATCTTGACTTTTTGGGAATTTTGGGATTGATTCGTAACGTGAGCGGTGCGGATTTCAGAATCAGTTTGATCGATACACCGTTTTCGTTTTACCTGCCTTCAGTTTTCGCGATCGGTCTGCGTTCCGGTATATTGATTTATATTTATATCCAGTTCTTCAAAAATCTGCCGAAGGAATTGGAAGAAGCCGCCTGGGTCGACGGTGCCGGGCCGGTAAGGACCTTTATTTCCATTGCACTGCCGTCGTCAAGCGTTGTCTTTACAACGGCAACGGTCTTTTCGGTCGTCTGGCATTGGAACGATACTCTGCTTGCAGGCACATATTTGAAATCCGATTTTCCGCTGTCAGTCATGTTAAGCAGAATTATCAATTCCATGACCGCTTCGGCCATCATCCAAAGCCCGGAAACCCCTGCAATTCTAATGGCGGCCTGTGTGCTATTTGTGGCACCGGTCTTGATTTTCTATATGATCCTGCAACGGAAATTCATCGAAAGCATAGACAGGGTAGGTATCACGGGTTAGTGAAATTCTCCGTTATGACAGGTGTTTTTCAATGATGTTATGCTCAAAATAAAACAGTATACTTTGCGGTATGTTATATCAGTCAACTAAACAATAAATCCGAACACATCACCAAAGACGGTGACAGTGTTCGGATTTTTTATTGGTGCCTTCAGGCGTGGAAATAAACCCCCGGTTCTACCGGGGAAAGAGAAACGAGCGAAGCTACAATAGAACGGCGAGCTTGATGCAAGCCCTCAAAGACCGCCAAATGCTGTTCAACTGTAATCAAAATGTATGATGAATTATTTATCCATAGAATCTCCAAAAAGGATTTGCATAAAGTTTCTTCGACCATAAAGAATTCTTACAATACGAACTTCGTTTTCTTCAAGGCGATAAAAAGCAACATAATTTCCACATATCAAAAACCTATAATTCGTATCAAAATCAACTATTGAAGTAAGTGGCGGTGCACTTTCGGGAAATTCTGATAATATGTGTATATTATTCAATATTTCCCGAACCGTTTTTGAAGCGGCCTGTTCATTACACAATTCTTCGGCGATATATTCTTTTGTTTCTTCTAAATCTTTGATCGATTCAGGTGAAAAAACAATACTATACATCACTTACTCCCAGCAGCTTTTCTACGCTCGCAAAATCTTTCCAACCATCTGTTTTCGCAGATTGCTCTCCCTTATTAAGCTCGCTCATCAATTTTACAACCGATTTTGTTTTCTCATATTCTGTTATGTCTACTATTGCATAACGTCCTCTGCCGTTTTTTGTGAGAAAAACAGGTTCACCAACGGCTATGTCGCGCAAGACTTCATTATAGTTTCTCAAATCAGAAACAGGTTTTATATTTGGCATAAAGATTCTCCTTTCACTTTCTGCTGATATTATTATATACCAATTCTTCTTAAAATTCAACCGTAAATTTTAAGATGTTTAATATGTTTTTCATACACACCTTTTACATTTCCGACTTTCCGAAAGTGAACGCAATAACTTTATGAAATGATATGCCGAAGCGATCAGCATTTTGCTGAAAGACCGTGAGGCCTTGCTGGAAGACGGGCGTCTTGTCTGCGCGGCATTGACGGATACCGCCGAGCTTGACGGTCAACTGTCGGAAGTGGAGAAGCAAATACAGACCGCGGCCGACTTGATCCGGAACGCCATATCCGTAAACGCAGTCGCCGCACAGGATCAGGAACGTTACGAACGCACCTACGGAGAATTGAAACGCCGGTACGATAACTTGACCCGAAAGAAAACCGCCTTATGCCGTGAACGGGAGAACCGTTTGGGCAAGGCGGATTTATTA
>JAZUFP010000137.1:0-1836 GCA_045640765.1 Acutalibacteraceae bacterium | reverse complement strand
ACTGTATTTCGAGCCGCTGACACCGGAAGACGTTATGGCGATCATTGATTTTGAACAGCCGGAAGGCGTTGTCGCGTCGCTTGGCGGACAGACCGCGATCAATCTGGCACAGCCGCTGATGGATCGCGGTGTCAAGATCATCGGTACCGACTGCGCCGCCATTGAACGCGCCGAAAACCGTGACAGTTTTGAAAAAATACTGATCGATCTGAATATTCCGCAGCCGAAAGGCAAGGCGGTCACCAGGATCGAGGACGGCGTTGCCGCCGCGGCGGAGATCGGTTATCCGGTGCTGGTGCGTCCTTCCTTTGTTTTGGGCGGCCGCGCGATGCAGATCGTCGCCAACGAGGAACAACTGCGCCATTACCTGAAAACCGCGGTCGAAATCGACGCGGACAAGCCGGTACTGGTCGATAAATACATTCAGGGCAAAGAGGTCGAGGTCGACGCCATCTGTGACGGCAGAAACGTTTTCGTGCCGGGTATCATGGAACTGGTTGAACGTACCGGCATCCATTCGGGCGACTCGATCAGCGTGTATCCCACGTTCAGTATTTCCGATCGTGTCAAGGGAACGATCCTTCAATACGCGCGGAAACTGGGACTCGGTATCGGCATCATCGGGTTGTATAATATCCAGTTCATCGTGGATGAGAAAGAGGACGTCTATATCATCGAGGTCAATCCGCGTTCGTCCCGTACCGTACCGTTCCTTTCAAAATCCACCGGGTACAGTCTGGCGGATATCGCGACCGAGGTCATTCTCGGCAAGAGCTTGAAAGAACAGGGGATTTTCGATATCTATCCGACCGAGAAAAAGCGTTTCTATGTAAAAGTTCCGGTTTTCTCGTTCAACAAGATCAAGGGACTGGACGCTTATCTGTCGCCTGAAATGAAATCGACCGGTGAAGCCATCGGTTATGACGATAAACTCAACCGCGCGCTTTATAAAGCGTTGCAGGCGGGCGGCACCCGTTTGCAGAATTACGGAACGGTTTTCGTGACCGTCGCGGATAAGGATAAAAACGAGGCGCTTCCGCTGATCCAACGGTTCTATAACCTCGGTTTCAACGTGGAAGCAACTGCCGGCACGGCGGATTTCCTCAAAGAAAACGGCATTCGCACTCACGTGCTGAAAAAGATCAGTGAAGACGAAAACGAGATCCCGAACGCGATCCGTCAGGGACATATCGCTTATGTGATCAATACCCGTGACATCGGCGCGACGGCACAGCAGACCGACGGTGTTCTGATCCGCCGCCTTGCTACCGAAAACAACGTGACGATGTTCACCTCGCTCGATACCGTCAACGTGCTGCTGGACGTTCTGGAAGAAACCACGCTGACCATTTCGACGATCGACGCGTAAAGGAGCGGACATGAAACAGAGCATTTTTACCGTTTCGGAAAATACGCCGCTGACCGAAAACGTCTATAAAATGGTTCTTTCCGGCGATACCGAAGCCATTACGGCGCCGGGCCAGTTTATCAATATCCGGCTGGACGGCAGGTATCTGCGCCGCCCGATCTCGGTCTGCGACTATGCGGACGACTGTGTGACCGTTATTTATAAAGTGGTCGGCGGCGGCACAGAACAGATGAGCCGGATGAAACCGGGAGAAACGCTCGATATCCTGACCGGACTCGGGAACGGGTACGACCTTTCGCTTTCGGGCGACCGTCCCGTTCTGCTGGGCGGCGGTGTCGGCGTTCCGCCGCTTTACCGCCTGGCAAAAGAACTGATCCGAAACGGAAAAACCGTTTCGGTGGTTTTGGGATTCAATACCGCTTCGGAAGTTTTTTATGAGGAAGAATTCCGTCGTCTGGGCGCTTCGG
>JAZUFP010000136.1:0-4415 GCA_045640765.1 Acutalibacteraceae bacterium | reverse complement strand
GTCCGGCGATCAATATTCTGATCAAACTGCTGTCGATGGTTTCGATCGTTTTCGCGGCCGTTGTCGTCAAATATCATCTGCTGTAATAAAAGGAAAAAAGCATCGGGCTTCTTCTTTGCGGAGGAAGCCCGATTTTCTTATGTAGCGGTACATAGCCGCTGCGCAAGGATCTATCGGCGTTTCCCATTTTTTAATGGATTTTTCGCCGGAAATATGTTATACTGTTTTCATTACCGATAAGGAGTGCTGTTTATGCCGAAAATCACCTGGGATACCGTTCTGAAATATGCCTTTCCGCTGGGAAAAGCGCTGCTGATTTTAGGAATCGGTCATTTTATCATTCTGGGGCTGCTTCGTCTGCCCAAACGGATCCTCAATAAAACCAAGCTGGATCAGTCGCTGATCAACATTATTCTGAAAACGCTGAACGTTATCGGACATATCGTCGTCATTCTGTCGGCGTTAAGCACGGTAGGTATTTCCACCACCGGTCTGCTGGCGGCGTTAAGCGCCGTGGCGGTCGGAGTGGCACTGGCGCTGAAAGATTCACTTTCCAATATCGCCGGCGGTATTTTACTGCTGCTTTCCCCGCGGTTCGTGACCGGGGATTACATCAGCGTCGGCGAAGACGAGGGGTACGTGACCGCCATTGAGTTGATGCACACGACCATCCGCACCTACAACAACCGCCACATCACCTTTTCCAACGGCACGCTGATCAATTCGACCGTGACCAACTACACCTGGGAAGGGGTACGGCGGATCGATATTTCTTTCCCGGTATCGTATGACGCCGACATTGAGGAAGCCAAACAAACGGCGCTTGCCGTCATGCAGGCGCACCCGTTGGCGGTCGCCGAGCGCGGCTTTATTTCACGGGTCGGCTCCTACGCGGACAGCGCCGTGATGCTGGATTTGCGGATCTGGTGCAAATGCGACGATTACTGGACGGTTTATTACGATACCGTCGAGCAGGTGCGCGTTGCCTTTACCGAAAAGGGCATTGAGATCCCGTACAATCAGCTGGACGTCCATTTCGATCCCCCGAAACCGACCGAATAACGCTTTACGGCGACCGTTAAAAACGGCCGCCGTTATTTTTTGTCACAGTTGTTTTTCTTTTATTCACAATTTACACACCGCAGCAACAAAATCGACCCTTACAATAAACCATACCGATTTGGAAAAAGGAGGTTTTTTCTATGCCATACCGGCATGAATGGAAGCACGAGATCGACCGCGCCGACCTGCTGACCCTGCGCACGCGGCTGGGTGCCGTGATGCAAAAGGACCGGCACGCCGTTGACGGCAGGTACACGATCCGCAGTCTGTATTTCGACACACCGGAAAACCGCGCTTTACTGGAAAAAATAAACGGTGTGAATCATCGGGAAAAATTCCGCATTCGGTATTATAACGGTGATCTGTCCTTTATCGTTTTGGAAAAGAAAAGCAAAATAAACGGACTTTGCCGCAAAGATCAGGCCGTCATTTCCGCAAAGCAAGCGCAGAAACTGATTGACGGGGATCTGTCATGGATGCCGCAGTCCGATCCGCTTTGCGCAGAGCTGTACAGCAAAATGATTTTCGACCGGCTTCGCCCGAAAACCATTGTGGACTACACCCGTGAAGCGTTTGTTTTTCCGCCGGGAAACGTCCGTGTGACAATCGACCGCGATATCCGCACGGGAATGTTCCGCACCGATTTTCTGAACCCGAAAACGGTTACTGTGCCGGCAGGAGATTCCCCCATTCTGTTAGAGGTAAAATGGGACGCGTATCTGCCCGATATCATCCGTGACGCCGTCGGTCTGCCCGACCGTCACGCCGTGGCGTTTTCAAAATACGCCCGGTGCCGTATTTACGATCAAATATAAAGGAGAATATTATCATGACATTCAAAGACATTTTCAAATCCGACTTTTTAGCAAACGTGACCGCGGTCAGTCTGTTCGACATGGTTTTGACGCTGGTGCTGGCGTTCGGTATCGGACTTTTCATCTTTTTCGTCTATAAAAAGACCTACCGCGGCGTGATGTACTCCGCATCGTTCGGCGTAACGCTGATCGCGCTGACCATGATCACCTCGCAGGTCATTTTAGCAGTCACTTCCAACGTCGTGCTGTCGCTCGGTATGGTAGGTGCGCTGTCGATCGTCCGCTTCCGCACCGCTATCAAAGAACCGCTGGACATCGCGTTTTTGTTCTGGTCGATCGCTGCCGGCATTATTCTTGCCGCCGGAATGATTCCGCTGGCGGTCATCGGCAGTGTGATCATCGGGTTGATCCTGCTGTTTTTCGTCAACCGGAAATCCCGGATCAGTCCATATATCCTGGTGCTTTCCTGCGCGGATCGCACCGCTGAAAAACAAGCGATGGAACTGATCGACAAGCAGACGGAACGCTGTGTAGTCAAAAGTAAATCGGCACAGAAAGACCGTATCGAGATCAATATGGAAGTCCGCCTGAAAAGCGACGATACCGAATTTATCAATTATCTTTCCACCATGCCCGGTGTCGGCAGTGCCGTGCTGGTCAGTTACAGCGGCGACTACACGGAATAAGGAGAACGTGCCATGTCAACAAGCAAGCATATTGATAAAATCTGCATTGCCGTACTGATTTTCACCCTTATTCTGACCGTACTGTTTATGAACGGAGAACGACTCGGCATTACCGCTTTGTCTGACGGAGAAGATGACTCCGCCATGTTCAGCGAAAACGATCTTTCCGGTGAATTCGACCGTAAGAACGCTACCGAAATCACGCTGACCGAAAACGGTGCCGCCATTGACGGATCGGGTGCCTACGCGATACAACAGTCGATTCACATCACCGGCGGCGGAAATTTCATTCTTTCGGGTCAAACGGGAAACGGATCGGTCACGGTTGATACCGATAAAAAAAGTACGGTCCGAATCCTGCTGGACGGAGTCGATATTTCCTGCAATAACGGTGCGGCACTGCGGATCGAGCAGGCGAAAAAGGTCTTTCTGACCCTTGCCGAAAACACCGAAAACGTATTCCGTACCGGGGACGCGTCAGACGATGAAACGGTGGACGGCGCCATCTACGCGCGTGACGATCTGACCGTCAACGGAGCCGGCACACTGAAAGTCAGTTCCGATTTCCGACACGGCATTGTCTGCAACGACGATCTGGTCATTGTGGGCGGCACGCTTTCGATCACCGCGAAGCAGGACGGTATCCATGCAAATGACAGTGTCCGTATTTGCGATGCCGCCATTGAGATCCACGCAGGGGATGACGGCATCACCGCTTCCAACGATGATGATACCGCCTATATATACGTCAAATCGGGCAATATTTCCATTCCCGAATGTTACGAAGGGATCGAAGCGATCACCGTAACGGTTGCCGGCGGCACACTGGATATAACGCCCACCGATGACGGCATCAACGCGAACGGAAACGGCGAAAACTCACTGATCCGAATCGACGGCGGCAGTATAACCATTGAAAACCGGACGGGACGGGATGCCGACGGATTGGATTCCAACGGCGATATCCAAATCAACGGCGGCAAGTTGTTTGTCAGCGTAACCGGAAGCGGCACCAACAACGCGATCGACTACGGCAGCGAAAACGGCGGCACGTGTGTCATCAACGGCGGCACCGTTATTGCCTGCGGCAGCAGTTCCATGATGGAATCTGTTTCGGAAAAATCAGCACAGGGATTTATCGTAAAAACCGGCGATTCTTTTGAAGAAAAATCCGAACTGGCATTGACCGATGCCGAAAATAACAAAATTCTTTGTGAAACGATTCCCTGTTCCTTTAACGCCGCGATTCTCAGCAGTCCGGATATTCTGATCGGCGAAACCTATACGCTGACCGTCGGTGAAAAAAGTGAAGAAATCACCGTAGACAACACCGAAGCACAAGCTTCCGGGCAGCCCGGCATGAAACCGAACAGCGGCGGAAATGTTGATGATATACCGGCGCCGCCCGACCGGAACGGAACGGCCGACGCACCGCCGGAACCACCCGACGGAGCGGACTTCGGCAACGGACAGCCGCCGGAAATGCCGGACGGAATGCCCGTTGGCGGCGGTGAAGTACAACTCCCGCCCCAAACCGATAATTCTTCACAGGCGGGAACGTCAGCAAAAGAACTGCCGCAGTTACCAAACAACGACGAATCGCCGTCATCCGGCGACAGCCAAAGCAGAAAAACCGACAAGGAAAACTTTACGAAAAACAGAAATTTCCAAAACCGTGAATCGTTCAAAAAAGAAACCGATACCCTTTCGGCGGATCAGATCAAAGCGCTGATCTTTATCGGCATTTCGGCCGTGATACTCGGTATCGGACTGCTGATCGTTTACAAAAAGAAGATATAAAAAAACAGGCGATCCGCGGATCGCCCGAAAAGAAGACGGTTTTTTGCCGTAT
>JAZUFP010000135.1:0-2137 GCA_045640765.1 Acutalibacteraceae bacterium | reverse complement strand
CCGCTTGGCCTCCGACTTGGCTGCTGTCAAGCCATCGGTTTCATGTGTAAACGCGGTCAATGCCTGACCGACTTTCACATTTTCGTTGCCGCTTTCGTTCAATATATCTGTCAACCAGGTGTATGTATTAACATAAGCGTTGTATAATGTTTTTTCTGTCTGTGATCCAAGTACATGGCAATACGGTGTGTATGAATCGAAAATGAAATAATCCGTACCGGTCACTTCAAGATATTTTCTGATGTACGCTTTGTACGCTCCCTCCGATGTGGTCTCACCGGTTAATCTTTGTGCTTCTTCTTTTGAACCGTACATTCCGTTTCTTCCGCCTAATGAAGGCTGAAGCGCCGTAACAAACAGATAGTCATCAATACCGTTATTTTGTGCGGCTGTTTTAAGCGCGTTTACGGTATATCTGATCGAAGAATCAATCATCTGATAGGTCGGTTCATCGACAAGACACCAGCCGTAAAAAGCCGGATGCATCATATAGTTGTGTGCTTCGGAATTATCAGCCAAACGGTTAGAAATCAAAGCATTTGTATCCGTCTGTGAAGTTGCGGTTCTTGACGAATTAAATACAACTGTATCACAAACGACTACCTTCATACCTAATTCCCAGGCATCGTCCATAATGTTTTTAAGGCGGCTGATGCTCCATACGGTGTCGCTGTTAAAATCTCCACCGTTACTTTCGAGGAATACCACATTAGCGCCCATTTCTTTCAAATAGGCAAGGTCTTTTGCACGGCGTTCGGCATTATTGTCAGAGCCAACTCTGTCGTTTACGTCAGCGCTCCAACCGTCCGCCGTGCGGTAAGCGATATAATAATCACCGTTCAGTTCACAATCATCCGTGCTTAAACCGATCACCGCAAGCTGTTCAGCGGTGAAATAATACAAACCGTTTCTCGTACCCCAGTAAGCATATACCGGTTGAACTTCTTCGGTTGAAATAATATGGGATTCCGCTGTACCGTGTTGAGCGTTTGTAACTGTAACGGAAACATCGTGGCTGCCCACTACGGCAGGCACGTAGGTGTATACACCGTTCTCATAGGCAACACCGTCCGGAAGTGCGGAAGCACCTGCCGCAAATGTGATTTCATCACGATAATCGTTGCTGTCGTTCACGGAATATTCCGTAACGCCGGCCACTTCATTCCAATGGATGCCATATCCTTCTGTATTTGCCGTCAGCACGGGTGTTTGAAGCTGAACAAAGGAAACGGTGTTTCCGGATACTGCGGTGATGGAATAATATTGTCCGGCGACTTCAAACGAATCGCCCAAAGACCAACCGTTCCCGTTGACAACAGCAGCGGTGAAGTGATTGTTGCCCGTGAAAGTGATCGCGTTGTCGGTCATGGTCACGGTATCGTTTTTATAGTCGCCCAAGGCATTTGCCGCGACCGAAGCACCGGTTGCCGAAATCTCGATATCGGCAACCGTATTGATGTATTCTTCCTTTACTCTGTTTTTCAGTTCTTCATCGGTGGATTCACTGTAAAAATCGCAAGCCGCTTTATACATGGAATACTCGGCAACATCCGTGTAGAAATATTTTGAAGAATTGTCAGAGTAAACGATCTTCAAGTATCCTCTTGCCGCAAAATCTCTGGCAAGGTTTTGCGGGTTCATCCATCCGAGCGTTCCCATCCAGACATAGTTATCGTCATCATCTTCACTGACAAAATGATTGACGACCTTAACAAGACCTCCGGGTGTATTCTCCGCAAGATCTTCAAGGGTAAACAATTCATCTTCCGCAAAGTTGGACGCGGGTGCGATGATAGTTCCCTTTTCCGCAATGTAATCCGCCAACAGTCCGTAATCGGAAGTGTCCAGGCGCGAGGTAAAACGAAGTCCGTCGACGGAAGGATCCAAACGGATCGTCGCGTTCTCATCGATAAAGAAATACAGATCCGAAACGGGTTCAAGCGTTACGTTGCCCGAAGCCGGAACATCCGCACCGGCAGGATACAATCCGCAGCCGTCTTTCCAACCCACAAATCCGGCACCGTCAAAATCGGGTGCGACTACGGATTTGCCGACGAAATAATATTTTGTGTTATCGATATCAGCATAATTATACGCGGAAAGCGATACATTTTTCAACGTTTCCTGCGTTCCGTCG
>JAZUFP010000134.1:0-4423 GCA_045640765.1 Acutalibacteraceae bacterium | reverse complement strand
TTCAAAGAAAAAGACGAGCCGTATAAGGTCGAACTGGTCGAAAACCTGCCCGAAGACGCCGAAATCAGCTTCTACCGTCAGGGCGATTTCACCGACCTTTGCGCCGGTGCGCACTTGATGAGTACCGGTGCCGTTAAGGCGTTCAAGCTGACCTCTGCCACGGGCGCTTACTGGCGTGGCGATTCCAACAATAAAATGCTCTGCCGTGTTTACGGTACGGCTTTCCCGAAGGCAAGCGCTTTGGAAGAACATCTTGCCGCTTTGGAAGAAGCCAAAAAACGCGACCACAACAAGCTTGGCCGTGAATTGGAATTCTTCACCACCGTGGACG
The DNA here is from genome assembly GCA_045640765.1 of Acutalibacteraceae bacterium. Taxonomy (GTDB): domain Bacteria; phylum Bacillota; class Clostridia; order Oscillospirales; family Acutalibacteraceae; genus UBA737. The sequence continues at coordinate 4,092 of JAZUFP010000134.1, read as the reverse complement.
TGGTCGGACAGGGTCTGCCGATTTTGCTGCCGAAAGGCGCCAAGGTCATTCAGATCTTACAGCGCTTTGTGGAAGACGAAGAAGCCAAACGCGGCTGGCAGCTGACCAAAACGCCCTATATGGCAAAACGTGAACTTTATAAACTGTCGGGTCACTGGGATCATTATCTGGACGGTATGTTCGTGCTGGGCGATCCTATGGACGAAACCAAGGAATGCTTTGCTTTGCGTCCGATGACCTGCCCGTTCCAGTATCAGGCATACCTCAACCGTGCCCGTTCTTACCGTGATCTGCCCCTGCGTTACGATGAAACTTCCACGCTGTTCCGTAATGAGGATTCGGGCGAAATGCACGGACTGATCCGTGTGCGCCAGTTCACCATTTCCGAAGGTCACCTTATGTGTATGCCCGAACAGTTGGAAGACGAATTCCGTTCCTGCCTGGAACTGACGACCTTTATGCTGAAAGCCATCGGTCTTTATGACGACGTTTCCTACCGCTTCTCGCAATGGGATCCGAACGATACCGAAAAGTATATCGGCACGCCCGAACAGTGGGACGAAGCGCAGGGCATCATGTCCAAAATTTTGGATCATTTGCAGATCCCTTATAAGGTCGGGATCGGCGAAGCCGCTTTCTACGGCCCGAAACTGGATATTCAGATCAAAAACGTTTTCGGCAAGGAAGATACCCTTATTACCATCCAGATCGACCAGATGCTGGCCGAAAAATTCGGTATGGAATACGTTGACCGTGACGGCACCAAGAAAAACCCGTACATCATTCACCGTACGTCCATCGGCTGTTATGAACGTACGCTGGCACTGTTGATCGAAAAGTACGCCGGTGCGCTGCCGATGTGGATCGCCCCGACGCAGGTCAACATCCTGCCCATTGCCGACCGTCACCACGACTACGCTTACGAAGTCAAGAAGCAGTTGGAAGCCAAGGGCATCCGTGTCGAGGTCGATTGCCGCAATGAAAAAATCGGTTATAAGATCCGTGAATCCCGTATGGAGCGTGTACCGTATATGCTGATCGTCGGAGATAGCGAGGTCGAAACCGGTACCGTTTCGGTGCGTGAACGCGGCGAAAACGGTGATCTCGGTTCGATGAGCGTGTCTGATTTTGTCAGCCGCGCCGTGGAAGAAACGGAAAATCGCGTAATTAAATAAGAGGGATATTATGATTAAAATTTTAAGTGTCGGCAACAGTTTTTCGCAGGATGCACAGAAATATCTTCGACAGATTTGCGCTTCGGCCGGACAAGAGGTCAGCTACGCCAATCTTTTCATCGGCGGTTGTTCTATCGGTCTGCACTGGCAGCACGCGAATGATAACGAAGCCGCTTACGATTATGAATTCAACGGCGTGACCGATCGAAAAATCTCTTTGCCCGATGCCCTTGCCGCTGAGGATTGGGATATTATTACTTTTCAGCAGGCCAGTTGCGAGTGCGGGATTATCAGTTCTTATTTGCATTTGAAGGAGCTGACCGCCTTTGTGCGGGAACGTTGCCCCAAGGCGAAATTCTATATTCAGCAGACCTGGGCGTTTGATGATCACCCGCTGTTTGGGGATATTTACCTCGGCGATCAAAAGGCAATGTACGGTTGCCTGACGGCGGCTTATGAAATGGCCGGCCGCATGATTTCCGCGCCCGTCATTCCGGTCGGGACGGTCATTCAGACCCTGCGTGAAAACGATCCGTTTTTCAAAAACCGTCAGCTGACCCGCGACGGATTCCATCTGTCGCTCGGTTACGGCCGCTATGCCGCCGCGCTGACCTGGTACGGCGTAATGTTTAACGGCGACGTGAAAAAGGTCGATTTTCTGCCGGACGATCCGGAAGAAACCGTCGATGCGGCAGAAATCGAAAAGATCAAAGAAACGGTCGCTTTAATACTGGAAAACCGCTGATAGGAGTAAGAACACATGAATAAGGAAATTGCTTCGGTTCTGGAAGCGATCATGATCGCGGCGTTCGGGTTTTCGTGGCCGAATAATATTATCACGTCGTTGAAAAACAAATCGACCAAAGGCAAAAGTCTGCTGTTTCTGCTGTTGATCGACTTTGGTTACGTCTGCGGTATCGCGGGAAAGATCGTTAACTGGAATCCGTCCAAATGGTGGGTTTTCGCCATTTATATTCTGAATTTCGTAATGGTGTCCATTGACCTTTGCCTGTATTTCTACTACCGTTCCAAGGAAAAGAAAAACGGCCGGGGAATTTGACCGTACGGTCGAATCGACAAATTCATCCGAACACTTTGATCGGGGGAAACCGATATGGATCATATTGATTTACAACTGATTTCGCTGTTGCAGGAAAACGCGCGCACACCGCTCAAAGTACTGGCGGAAAAGGTGTTTCTGTCTTCACCCGCCACGGCGGCGCGGCTGTCCCGTTTGGAAAAAGAGGGGATCATCGGCGGATATACCGCCAACGTTGATCTGAAAGCGGTCGGTATGCCGATCGTCGCATTTGTCAATCTGGAATTGGATCCTGCGCAAAAGCCGACTTTTTATCCGTATATCAAAGCGCATCCCAACGTGTTGGAATGTAACTGCGTGACCGGTCGGTATTCTCAACTGATCAAGGTCGCGTTTGAATCGACCGAGGCACTGGATACGTTTATCGGCGAACTCAACGCGTTCGGTCACACCGAAACGCAGATCGCGTTTTCCACGCCGCAGCCCGCCCGGGGAATCGGTGTAGAGGCGCTGAAACGGTAAAATCCGGCATATTATTTCAAAAAAACTGCATATTATGAAACGGACCGACGTTTTTTCCGTCGGTTCGTTTTGCTTTTTTTGGCGAAAAGAAACAAGAGTATTATTCATTTGAACGGTATTTATCAATAACTTGCCAAAATATGCGCCAAAAGCGCATATTTATAAGACTTTTCCTTGACAAATCAGCCAAAATGGGGTATAATTATTGCATATTTATTCAAACAGTCGTGTGAAAATATGCAGGAGAACCCAAAGAATGAAAAAAGTATTTATTGACGGAAGCGCCGGGACGACCGGCCTTCGGATTTTTGAACGCTTGGAAAGCCGGGAAGATATCGAACTGATCACGCTGACCGAAGCCCTGCGGAAAGACGCCGCGGCGCGAAAAGACGCCATCAACCGATCGGATATCACCTTTCTGTGCCTGCCGGATGCCGCCGCGATAGAGTCGGCGCAGCTGGCGGATAATCCGGATACGGTCATTATCGATACTTCCACCGCGCACCGCACCGATCCGGACTGGGTCTACGGCTTCCCGGAACTGACGGGACAGCGGCAAAAAATCGTTTCGGCTAAGCGCATCGCCAACCCCGGTTGTCACGCCAGCGGTTTTATTTCGCTGGTGGCACCGTTGACCGAAAACGGACTGTTACCGAAAACCGCCGGACTGACCGCCTTTTCGCTGACCGGCTATTCGGGCGGCGGAAAAAAGATGATCGCTGATTATGAAAACGCGGACCTGGCGCCCGGGTTGCTGGCACCGCGCATTTACGGTCTTTCCCAACAGCATAAACATCTGCCCGAAATCGTTCGTGTCTGCGGATTGCGGAAAACACCGTTGTTTTCACCCATCGTGTCGTCCTATTACGCCGGGATGGCGGTCGCCGTGTCGCTGTTTGCGGACGAGATCCGCGGTACGGCGGCGGAAATCAAAGATCTGTACCGTTCCTATTACACGGACGGGCTGATCACCTACTGTGACACGGCGGACGAAAACGGTTTTCTGTCGGGCGGCGCTTTTGCCGGCCGGGATGATATGCAGGTCGCCGTTTTTGGAAATGACGAACGCATTTTGCTGGTTTCCCGTTTTGACAATCTCGGAAAAGGCGCTTCGGGCGCGGCATTGCAGAACATGAACATCGTGCTCGGTTTAGATGAAAAGACCGGGTTGAATATCGGAGGATAAACAATGAAACTGATTGAAGGCGGCGTTTGTGCCGCAAACGGATTTACAGCCGCGGGGATCCATTGCGGCATTCGCAAAAACAAATCGAAAAAAGATCTTTCGCTGATTTACAGCGAAGTGCCGGCGGCTGCCGCGGCGGTATACACCACCAATCTGGTCAAGGGCGCGCC
>JAZUFP010000133.1:0-5618 GCA_045640765.1 Acutalibacteraceae bacterium | reverse complement strand
GTATTCAAACTCAACGTCATACGCGCTGACGGTATCCCCCGGCTGAACGCCCGCCTTTTCCAGCGCGCGGATAATACCGGTGGAACGCAGAACACGTTCAAAATATTGCAGGGATTCATAATCATCCGGATCGACCGTATTCATAACGTCCATCAGCCACGGCGCGTCCTCGATAAAGTAGACGCCGTCGCACGCGCGGATATTAAAGGTACGATCCTTTTTGACGGTATAATCGACCACCGGTTTCGGCTGTGCCTCAAACCGTTTGATGGGCGGCAGTTGGGAAAGAGTCTGCGCGACATAGTCGATCAGTTCGCGCGTGCCCTCCGCGATCGCGGCCATGATGGGGAAAAACGCGTATCCTTTTTCCTCGAAATACCGCCGCAGTTCTTCGATCTGTTCGTCCTCGATCAGATCACACTTATTGGCGACCACGATCTGCGGACGCTCGGTCAGTTCACTGCTGAAAACGCCGAGTTCGTGATTGATCTTATTGAAATCCTCGATCGGATCTCTGCCCTCGCATCCAGAAGCGTCGATCACGTGCAGCAAAAGCCGACAGCGTTCGACGTGGCGCAGAAACTCATGCCCCAGACCGATGCCTTCACCGGCGCCTTCGATCAGACCGGGAATATCCGCCATGACGAAGGACGTTCCCTCGCCCATACGGACGACACCCAGTACCGGTGTCAGCGTGGTAAAATGATAATTGGCGATTTTCGGTTTGGCCTCACTGACGACCGAAATCAGGGTCGATTTGCCCACGTTCGGGAAACCGATCAGCCCGACGTCCGCCAACAGTTTCAATTCCAGCGTGACGGTCAGTTCCTCGCCCGGGTTGCCGTTCTTCGCAAACCGCGGCACCTGACGGGTCGCCGTGGCAAAGTGCATATTGCCCCAACCGCCGTTTCCGCCCTTCGCGATCACGATCGGTTCGTCTTCCGAAAGGTCGGCAATGACCCGACCGGTTTCGGCATCTTTTACGACCGTACCGCGCGGGACCAGAATATTAAGGTCGGCTCCGGACTTTCCCGTACTGCGGGAGGCACCGCCTGCCTGACCGTTTTCCGCGGCGTATTTCCGTTTATACCGGAAATCCGCCAGCGTTGCCAGATTATCATCGACCGTAAAAATAATACTGCCGCCGCGTCCGCCGTCGCCCCCGTCGGGACCGCCTGCCGCAACGTATTTTTCACGGTGAAATGAAACGGCACCGTTGCCGCCGTCACCGGCTTTCAGATGAATGGTCGCGATATCAACAAACATCTTGCGTTAATCCTCCGCGTCGGTTTCTTCCGGATCAGCAAACACCGGTTCGGCGTTTAAGACCTGTTCGTACAGTTCTTTGGCTTTTTCGAAATTACTTTCGTCAACATAAACGTTTTCCGCCGAAAGACCGCCGCCGAACAGCACCTTAATGGCGGCGTTTTCACGCGTATCGTCAGTATAAGCAATACCGTTATCGGTCAGCACGTCACGGAAAATCTCCGCCGTGATAACGTCTTCACAAGAAGCGACCAACACCGGATTGTTGATAGTCGTACTTTCTTCCTGTTCGATCTTCTCGAGTTCTTCTGCCGTATGCAGTTGGGCACCGCAGTCGGCACACATTTCGACGAAATCCTCATACTCCGCGCCGCATACATGACAAATCTTCATAAAAGGCACCTTCTTACAGAAAAAATAAACCGGGGCGACATTGGACGCCCCGGTTTTTCAAAAATTACTGCTCAACAGCGTAGATGCTGACTTGTTTGCGATCTTTGCCGAGACGTTCAAATTTAACTTTGCCGTCGATCAGGGCAAATAAAGTATCGTCAGAACCTTTGCCGACGTTGTTGCCGGGATGAATGTGCGTACCGCGCTGGCGAACCAGAATGTTGCCTGCGAGAACGTACTGTCCATCGGCGCGCTTAACGCCAAGGCGTTTTGCTTCGCTGTCACGACCGTTCTTGGTCGAACCCATACCTTTTTTATGAGCAAAAAGTTGGATATTGATCTTTAACATGATCTACACCTCCGTATGAATCTTAATTCGGTTTGGATATTGTTCGGAAAGCCCTTCACAATGCAGACGGAAACCGTTTAACACCATGACTGCCGCCGCGTCGTTTTTTTGTAACCGCAGGGTAAACTCCCCGTCGGAAACGTCCAGATCGCACGGGATACCGACCACGTCCGTGATGGTATTTGCCGTCATGTAAACAGCGGAAGATACCGCCGAGCAAACAATCTTGCCTTCCGTATCGTCACAGTTTTCCGTACTGTGACCGTGGACCGAAAAGCCGCAGAGGACTTCCCCGTCACGATAAAAACTGATGTGTGTCATGATCAGCCGATTTCGGTAATCTGTACCTTGGTATACGGCTGTCTGTGACCCATCTTGCGGGAACTGCTCTTTTTCGGCTTGTAGGTGAAGACCGTGATCTTTTTACCCTTGCCGTTTTTCAGCACGGTACCTTTGACGACGGCGTCCTTGACATAGGGCTTACCGACCTTCAAAGTGCGGTTGTTGACAGCAACGACTTTGTCGAAAACGATTTCGGAATCTACTTCGGCATCCAGCTTTTCAACATAGATGACGTCGCCGTTTTCAACACGGTACTGCTTACCGCCGGTTTCGATGATTGCGTACATTTTTTTACACCTCTGATATTAACAGTCTCGCTACGCGTAGGCGTATGCCAACGGGCATAACTTACCAAGCCCACAGTATGCGGCTAGGATATTCTACCACAAGAAAAACCGTTTGTCAAGCGATTTTTTTACTCCGTTTTGCACCGTTCCACATCTTGTGGAGCAAAAGAACCGCGACCCACAAATTATACTTGATTTTCCGTCTATAATAAATATAATATATTATGTGATTTAATGTTTTTATACTTTAATGAGGTGGATTATGAGAATTGCAGTCATTACCGGTGCTTCCGCCGGGTTGGGCCGTGAGTTTGTGCGTGCCGTATTGACACAGTACCCGTTACTGGAAGAAATCTGGATCATCGCGCGCCGTGCCGCCCGACTGGAAGACCTGAAAGCGGAACTGGGTGAAAAGATCCGTCCGGTACCGCTGGATATTACCGATCGCGGCGCCGTCGGTGAATACACCGCCCTGCTGAAACAGGAAAACGCGCAGGTCGCGTTACTGATCAATAATGCCGGTTTCGGTAAACTGGGCGATTTTGACGAGATCTCCGCCGAGGACAACGCCGGCATGGTCGAACTGAACTGCACGGCGCTGACCTACTTTGCCGCGGTGACCCTGCCCTTTATGCCCGACGGTGCGGAGATGATCAACTCCTGCTCGATCGCTTCCTTTGCGCCGAATACCCGTATGGCGGTTTACTGTTCAACAAAAGCTTACGTCATGAGTCTTTCACGCTGTATGCGTGAAGAACTGAAAAAACGACGCATCAACGTATTGGCAGTATGTCCCGGACCGATGGATACCGAATTTCTGCCGATCGCCAATATCAACAAAGGCGCAAGCAAAACCTTTGATACGCTGCCGCGGGTCAATCCGCGTGTCATGGCGGAGCAATCACTCAAAGCGTCCCACCGCCGCAAAGGGGTCTATACCAACCGTTTCTTTTATAAATTCTACCGGGTCGTGGCAAAAATTCTGCCGCACCGGCTGGTCATGAAAATGGCAGGTGCGTAAGATGACCGAACGTGAAAAAATGAATGCCGGATTATTATACGATCCGACCGATAAAGAACTGGCGGCAGAACGGCTGAACGCCCACAAACTTTCCAAACGGTACAACGATACTTTTGAAGACGAGGAAGCACTTCGGGCGGAAATTTTATCCGAATTACTGCCCAACCGCGGAAAAGACACCTTCGTGCAGGGTCCGGTGCAGATCGATTACGGCTTGTATACCACCATCGGCGAACGGTGCTTTCTCAATTACAATTTCACCCTGTTGGATTCCTGCCCGGTCACTATCGGGGATGACGTATTTTTCGGGCCGAACTGTTCCCTGGTCACCGCACTGCATCCCCTGCTGACACGGGAGCGCCGGTTGTACTTCAGAGAAGACGGTTCAATGTACGACACTGAATACGCCGCCCCCATCACCATTCAGAACGGTTGTTGGCTGGCGACCGGGGTAACCGTCTGCGGCGGGGTCACGATCGGTGAAAATTCCGTGATCGGCGCCGGCAGCGTCGTTACACGTGATATTCCGGCAAATGTTTTTGCGGCAGGTGTCCCCTGCAAAGTCATTCGTCCGATCACCGAAGAAGACGCTTTATTCACCAAAAAGGAGATGAATCCATGACGGAAGCATTGAAGCACATTCTGTTCAGCGGTGCCGTTGTCAACTTTTTTCTGGTGATCGTCGGCGCCGGAGTCGGGTTGCTGTTCCGAAAGGGATTTCCCGAAAAGGTAAAAGACACACTGATGAAAGCCATGTCGCTGTGTGTGTTATACGTCGGTATCAGCGGATTGCTGTCCGACGGGATCAAACCGCTGGTCATGATCCTGTCGGTCGCCGTCGGTGCCGTGTTAGGTGAATGGCTGGATCTGGACCGGCAGGTCAATCGGCTCGGCGCATTTGTCGAGCGTAAAATGGGCGGCGCGAACGGGACGATCGCCGAAGGATTCGTTTCCGCCACTCTGTTGTTCTGCATCGGTGCGATGACCATTGTCGGATCGATCAATTCCGGGATTTCCGGCGATAACACCGTGCTTTATTCCAAGTCGGTCATCGACGCGATCTCGGGCATGGCGCTGGCCTCCGCTTTGGGGGTCGGGGTCCTGCTTTCGGCTGTACCGGTGCTGGTGCTGGAAGGCGGACTGACCCTGCTGGCGGTATTTATCAGCCCGTGGCTGTCCGGAAACGGTGACGTGATCACGCAGATATCGGCAGTCGGTTCATTGCTGATCATCGCGATCGCAATGAATATGATGGGCGTAACAAAAATCAAGGTCATGAATATTTTGCCGGCCGTTTTACTGCCGCCGGTATTTTGTCTGTTCTTATAAAGGAGTGTTACCATGGCAAACAGAATGACACGAAAAAAGGCACTGCGAAGACGGCGGATCTTCCTCGGAAGTTGTATCGGTGTACTTGCGGTAATCGTTGCCGGGATCATTTTTCTGGTGTCTTCCCTGACGTCAAAAGAGCCGGAAACCGTCAAACCCGACAGCACACCGCAAAATACTTCTTCCGTCCAAAAGGAGGAGCCCGTTCACGAAGTTACGACGGCGACGGTCGTCAACACCGGCGACATTCTGATCCATAACCCCGTTTTATGGGGCGCGGAGCGTGCCGGCGGAAAGTACGACTTCAATTCGATGTTCAGCAAGGTTTCCGACCGTTTCAAGGAAGCTGACCTTTCGGTCATCAATTTAGAAGTGACGCTTGGCGGGACCAACGGCCGGGAGTACACCGGGTACCCCGCATTCAACACGCCGGACGTGCTGATCGACACGCTGAAAAAGCAGGGCATCGGGCTGTTTCTGACCGCCAATAACCACTGTCATGACACCGGACTGGACGGCATGATCCGCACCACGCAGGTGTTGAAAGAAAAAGGAATGCCGTTTATCGGAACGCGCGAAACCGCCGACGATCCGACCTTTGTGATCCAAAACGTCAACGATATTCAGATCG
>JAZUFP010000132.1:0-3396 GCA_045640765.1 Acutalibacteraceae bacterium | reverse complement strand
TTGCTGTAATATGCGGTTTTTATCTTGCTTTTTTTGCGTGGCGGTGGTATAATTTCCCTGATCAGACCCAGTATGAAAGGAGCAAATTGATCATGGAAATTTATACCGCCAAAACGATCGACAAGGTCAAGGCCATGTACGGAAAATACAGGAATTATCTGTTCCGCACGTTGGCGCAGCTGCCTTGTGAGATCTGTCGTATACCTGCGCCCGAAGACACGCCGGAAGCGCGTTCCCGCTTTACTGTGGAAATGCCGCGCGACGGTTGGGAAAAGGCCTGCCCCGGCGACGTATGGGGCGGCGATTTCGGTTATGCGTGGTTCCGTTCCGAATATACCGTTCCGGCGGAATTCGACGGCAGGAAACTGCTGATCCTGCCCCACACGGGCCATTCCGAAGCACTGTTGTTCCTGAACGGAAAACCGGCCGGCATTTTTGACAAAAACGATGAGATCATCGGCAACGCGCCGCGTCTTCACGAGATCCAGCCGCTGACCCTTTCGGCAAAGGCGGGCGAAACGTTCGAGATCGTGCTGGAAAGTTATGCCGGTCACCGCGTTTGGGGAACGATGCCGGACGAAGACATTTATCACAACCCGTTGAATTTTTATCCGGTCGAAACGGAACGCCGGTTTGAGTCGCTGGATATTGTCGAGTGCGACGAGATCGTGGCGGAATTCGTTATGCAGCACCGCACCGTAAAACAGATCCTGGACTGCTATGATGAAAGCAGCGCCCAGCACGCCGCGGCGGTCAACGCTTTTTGCGAGATCTATAAGATCCTGCCGCAGCATCCCGAAGAAACGACCGCTGACTGGCATCCCGCCATGGCGCAGGCAAACGAGATCTTAAAAGCCGTTACGGGACGCAAAACCGCCGACGGGGAAGAACTCGGTTACGTCGGCCTGATCGGGCACAGCCATCTGGATACCGCGTGGCAGTGGCCGGTGCGTGAAACCCTGCACAAAGCCGCCAGAACCTTTTCCAACGCGCTGCGGCTGATGGAAGTTTATCCCGATTACCGCTTTATTCAAAGCTCGGTCGTGTATGACGCCTGGATGAAAAAATACTATCCCGATATCTTCGAGGGGATCAAAAAGAGAACGGCAGAAGGCCGGTGGGAACCCAACGGCGGCGCGTGGGTCGAATGCGACAACAACATCCCGTCGGGTGAATACGTCGTCCGGCAGTTCCTGTACGGTCAGCGCTTTTTGAAAGAAAACTTCAATTACCGGGCGGACTGCTTCTGGCAGCCCGATACCTTCGGTTATTCCGCCGCCATTCCGCAAATTCTGAAAGGATGCGGCATCGATTATTTCCTGACCACAAAACTTTCGTGGAACGACGCAAACGAGTTCCCGCACGATTCCTTTATCTGGAAAGGGATCGACGGTACGGCGGTGTTGACGCATTTCAATATTTCGCACGCCTGGCCTGACGTGGAAACCGTGAAAAAGACCGCGCTTCCGACCATAAAACATCCGGAAGTTTCCAATATGAAACTGCTGTCCTACGGCTACGGGGACGGCGGCGGCGGACCGAGTTATTCCATGCTGGAAAGCGAAAAGATCATCAAAGGCATGGCGGGAATGCCCAAACTGGAACCGACCACGGTCAGCGCCTTTATGAAGCGGCTGGAAAAGACGGCGAAAAATCTGCCGGTCTTTTCGGGCGAGTTGTATCTGGAACTGCATCGCGGCACATTGACCCAGATGCACGAGATCAAACGCACCAACCGTCTGCTGGAAATCGCCATTCATAACTATGAACTGCTGTCGGTCCTGCTGGGTCGGTCGGATGCCGAACTGCTGGATGGCGCGATCAAGACTTTGCTGACCAACCAGTTCCACGATATTTTGCCCGGCACCTGCATCGAGGACGAGCATAAAGTCGCTATTTATGAAAATACGACCGCGGCCGAAAACCTGACCGGCGGCATGGCGGCGCTGTTTGACGGATCGACCGCTGAAAAGAGTATCTGCAATACGCTTTCGTGGGACCGTGACGGTCAGATCGTGCTGAAAAACGACAACTTTGTGCCAGAAAACTGCGTGGCGCAGACCTATACCGACGTTTACGGTGAAACCTGTACTGCCGTTTCGGGATTGAATCTGCCGGCGTTCTCGGTCACTACGGTCAAAGCCGGCGCGCCGAAATCGGCGGAATGTCCGTTCAAGGTGGACGGCAGTCATATTTCCACCCCGTTTGCCGATATTGTTATGGAAAACGGCAGAATTTTGTCTTACAAGACCAAAAACGGCACCGAAGTCGTGGATACGACACCGCTCAATACCCTTTATTTCGGGGAAGATATCCCGCTGATCTGGGATAACTGGGATATCGATTATGACCAGACACAGAAAATGCATCCGGAAGCCGAATGCGTATCGAGTGAGGTCGTTTCGATCGGCGCGCTGCAACTGCGTATTCGCGTTGGTTACCGCTTCGGCAGTTCCGCGCTGACGCAGGATATCGTATTTTACGCCGATACCCCGCGCGTAGACTTTGAGTCGGTCGTGGACTGGAACGATCCGCACAGTCTGTTGAAGGTCGGCTTCAAGGTCAACGTTTTGTCGGACGACGCACGTTTTGAAACCCAGTTCGGCAACGTTAAACGCCCGACCCACGAAAACTTCGGCACGGATAAATCGCGGTTTGAAGTCTGCAACCATAAATGGACCGATCTGTCGGATACCCGTTTCGGCGTGGCGATCCTCAACGACTGCAAGTACGGTATTTCCGTTCAGGGCAACGATATGCGCCTGACTTTGCACAAGGGCGGCTGCCGCCCCGACCCGCGCGGAGACGTCGGCGTTCACCGCGTCACCTATTCGCTGCTGGTCCACGAAAGCGGCTTCTCGACCGGCGCGGTCATTCGTCCGGCGTACGAACTGAACTACCCGGTACTGGCATTTAACGGTGCCGCCGCGGTGGAAAATGGTGTTTCGCTGCTGACGGCGGACGCCGAAAACGTCATCATCGAAACGGTCAAACCCGCCGAAGACGGCAACGGCTTTATCGCCCGTTTGTACGAAACCGAGGGCAGCGCCGCGCATTGCGGTCTGACCTTTGATCCGGCGGTCAAGGCAGTGTCGGTGACCGATATGCTGGAATATAAGGACGAACCGCTGACGGCCGACGCGCAAAGCGTCCGGCTGGATTTCAGACCGTTTGAGATCAAAACGCTTCGCCTTGTGAAAGACTGAGTTTGAAAAGAAAAAACAGACAGCTGTTTGCCCACGGGTGGATAAGGAAGTTTTTTCCGTTTGCTCTTTTTCTTCTGTGGGGTGTTAGGGGCTTTGCCATTAAAGAACGAGCCGATGAAGGTCGGCTCTGAACGGAAAAATATATATTTTATCCCTGCTTGCTATGGTATAAGACAAAGATACCCGCTGA
>JAZUFP010000131.1:0-2791 GCA_045640765.1 Acutalibacteraceae bacterium | reverse complement strand
ATTCACGACCGCAAACGTTCACAGCGGTACTTATGCCGCGAAGTACACCTCCGGTTACTTTACCAACTACGCAACGGCGGTCGAACCCGGCACCTACACGCTTTCGATGTGGGTCAACATCGTTTCGGGGGATACCGTGGAAATGTCCGGTTACGTTACCGGCTGCGGTATTAATTGGCAGGATTTCGCCATGACTCCGGTACGCGGTGTGACCAACGGCTGGGTTCAGATCTCAGGCGAAGTCACCTTTACCGAAGCAGGTACTCCGCAGTTCGGCTTTAAGTCGTACGACGGTACCGGCGAAGTTTATATCGACGATATCGCCCTGACGCAGGAAGAACTGAAACCGCTGACCGAAACGACCGAGCTGCTGGCAAATAACGATTTTGCCAACGGTACGTCGAACTGGGACTTTTCCGGTAATTCGGCCGTTATCAACCAAGACGGCACGAATGTTATTAAAATGACCGTTGCCGCAGACGGCAGCGAATACATCCAGCAGACAGTTGCCGTCGAACCCGGAAAGACCTATGATTTTGCCGCCGATCTGATGACACAGGAGCAGGACGGCAACGACGCGCAGGCACAGGTTTGGGCTATTGATTCTGCCTGGAATATGATCTGTCCGAGTGAGTATAAGACCTATGGCTGGAAGCATCTTACCGCCACCTATACGGCACCGGCAGGGGTCACCTCGATTCAACTTTGTTTGCAACACAATGTGGTCGCGGGCGTTTCCTACTGGAAGAACATTTCGTTCTCGCTGACCGAGACCGTGATGAATGAAGTCCGTGAAAACGTTTTCGTCAACGGTGATTTTGAAACCGTACTGGATAACGCCACCGTGATGTTCGGCTTTAATACCGCCGGTTCTGAAATCACCACGGCAAACGTCCACGGCGGTAATTACGCGATCAAGTATAACAACGGCTACTTCTTTACCACTGCGACGGCGGTCGAACCCGGCACCTATGAATTATCCATGTGGGTAAATACCGTTTCGGGTGACACGACGGAAATTTCCGGCTTTGTCACCGGCTGCGGCATTGGTTGGCAGGATTTCGCCATGACTCCGGTACGCGGCGTGACCGACGGCTGGGTAAAAACCACCGGCACAGTCACCTTTACCGAATCCGGCAATCCGCAGTTCGGCTTTAAGTCGTACGACGGTACCGGCGAAGTTTACATTGATGATATCCGTTTGGATAAGGTCACTTGCGTTCCGGCTTATCCGACCGCCACTTATACCGAAGGCATCGGTCTGTTCGGCGGCGATAACGGAATGCTGAAAGCCGATACCACGATCGAATGGTGGAATTACGCCACCGCCGTTACCGAGGGCAAGAACTACGTCTATTCCATGGACGTCAAGATCGAAGATTCCGAAGCGGGCTTCCAGTTCTATCCGTACATCATGAACTTCGGCGATTTTTGGCAGAACGTTCAGATCTTTGAGAACGATACCGACTGGGCGCATATCGAATATGAATTCACCGCTCCCGATGCCGCCAACGGCACCCGTTTCGGTTTCGTCCGCAGCGGTGTCGGCACGGTTTATGTGGATAACATCGCGCTGAACATTGTTCCGGACGAACCGGAAAATGTCATTACAAGCGAAAACGAAGCGTTGGTATACGGCGCTTTGATCTCGGGCCCGAAAAACGATTCCGCAACCATTCCGGTCGCGAATATTGTCGCGGGCAAGAAGTATATCCTGAAATTCAACGTCGCTTCCTGGACGAGTGATGACGTGACCGTTTCCGCCAAACTCGGCACAGCGGGCTTTGACAATCTGGTCATTTCACAGGAAGACGCCTTCACCGCCGTAACGGTTGAGCTGACCGCCAACGAAAGCGGAAACGTCAATCTGATTTTCGGCACGAGAGCGAAGACTACCATTCTGGACAGTCAGGTCAATCTGGGCGCCGCCGTATTCGACAGCATTGAACTGTACCGCGAATACACGCTCGGTGACGCGAACGGCGACGACGCGGTCGACGTCCGCGATCTGGTAAGATACAAAAAGTATTTTGCCGAAGAATCTGCGCTGGCGACCTATATTTATGCTGATATGGATCAGAATAACGTATTGGACACGGACGATATGTCCGCTGTTGTCCGCGCGATCCTTGCCGCGTAATTTATAAGGAATATCAGTACCCCGACCGGAAGATTTTTCCGGCCGGGGTACACGTGGCTTTTTTCTGTTTGTACGGATTTGAAACACAGTTTGTTTAAGGAGATTTTTTCTATGCAGTATACCGGCGATACCACGATGACCGAGGAGATCGTATTTCCCGTCGCCATCAAAGAAGAACATAACGTCAGTCAAAGTTTCAATCTGTTCAAAGAGAAAAGAATCACGGCATCGTTTTCGATGGAAGACCTGACGGAAATGAACGGCCGCGGCGCTTCCCTGGTGCTTGATTTCGGCAGGGAACTCGCGGGCGGCATCCGCCTGGTCACACGGTCCTGCGACGGAACGGCTCAATTTCATCTGACCTTCGGGGAATCCTATTCGGAAGCGGTAACACCGCTGAACGAAAAGAACACCACAAATGACCATTCGCCGCGGGATTTCACCGTTACGGTCTCCAACCTGTCCGATCTGTCGTTCGGGCAGACCGGTTTCCGTTTTGTAAAAATCGAATTGATCAGCGACACGCCCGTTAAACTGGCTTCGGTCGTCGCGGTGAATAAGACCTGCCGTTTTGATTACGAGGGCAGTATCGTCACCGATAACGAAAAGATCAACGAAATATTGAAAACCGCCGCCTACACGCTGAAACTG
>JAZUFP010000130.1:0-2539 GCA_045640765.1 Acutalibacteraceae bacterium | reverse complement strand
CGTTCCAGATCCAGCAGATTTCTCGACTTGGTGTCGAACATCAGGCGGTTGATCTCGGCGGCGTTGATATTATAATCATACAACTGCGCCGCGATCTGAAACGTCTTCGCGGTCACGTTTGAATACTTGAAACAGCCGGTGTCGGTGGCAATGCCGGTATACAGCGCCTTCGCGGTCACGTCATTGATGTTGACCTTCATAACGGTCAGCAGTTCAAACAGGATCTCACAGGTCGCCGCGGCATTGGCGTCCAACAGCAGGCGATCAGCATATTCGGTGTTGGAAATATGATGATCAATGGTCAGATCGACCCGGTCACCGTAATCGGCTTCATATTTTCCGAGCAGTTTTTTATCCGCAACGTCCACGGCGACGACAACGGCGTCATCCAACGGGAATGTTACCGTTTCGACCGCGAAATAAGAATACTTGTGCGGAATTTCTTCGGGACAAAGAACCGTTGCGGTTTTCCCGATTTCCCGCAGACCGTAATACAGCGCGTAAGCCGAACCGAGTGTGTCTCCGTCCACGGAAGCGTGGGTCAGAATGACGAACCGGTCATGCTTTTTCAAAAAACGCGCGGCCTGCCGCAGATTCAACCGCTCACAGCCAACAAGATTTTTTTCCATCGGCAATATAGATTCCTTTCGGTATAATTCGTTCAATCGTTATTCGGTTTGAACGATTCGATAATGCGTGAAATTTCGGCGCTTTTTTCGATCGAGTGATCCGCCACGAAACGCAGTTCCGGCACCTTCCGCAGGTGCAGACGGCTGCCCATTTCACGGCGCAGATAACCGGCGGCGTTTTTGTTCAGCGCCTTGACCGAATCGTCGGTCATTTGGCCGCCTTCCAGCGCGCTGACGTAAACCGTGGCGTAGGAAAGATCCCCCGAAACATCGACTTTTACGATGCTCAGCATTTTGCTGATACGGGGGTCTTTGACTTCACGCAGCAGTTCGGAAAGTGCCAGTTTCACGTCAGACGTGGTTCGATTGATTTTATAACCCGCCATCAGTCTTTATATTCCTCCATGATGAAGGCCTCGAAAATATCGCCTTCCTTGATATCGGCGAACTTTTCAAGACCGATACCGCATTCGTACCCCTGGGCGACCTCTTTGACGTCGTCCTTGAAACGGCGCAGAGATGCGATCTCGTCTTCACAGATCACGATACCGTCACGTACCAAGCGGATCTTGGCGTTGCGGGTGACCTTACCGTTTGTGATGTAACAACCGGCAATGGTACCGACGTTGGAAATCTTGTAGGTGTCGCGAACTTCGGCGGTACCCAACTGATTTTCACGGTATTTCGGCGCCAGCATACCCTTCATGGCGGCTTCGATCTCTTCAATGCAGTCGTAAATGACACGGTACATACGCATCTCAA
The DNA here is from genome assembly GCA_045640765.1 of Acutalibacteraceae bacterium. GTDB lineage: Bacteria > Bacillota > Clostridia > Oscillospirales > Acutalibacteraceae > UBA737. The sequence goes on along the minus strand of JAZUFP010000130.1, from coordinate 1,148 downwards.
CGCCGTCACGTTCGGCGGCGGCTTTGGCTACGGCGTCCGGACGGACGTTGAATCCGACAATGATCGCGCCGGAGGCCTGTGCCAGCATAACGTCGGATTCGTTGACGGCACCGACGGCACCGTGTACGACGTTAACGCGTACTTCTTCGTTGGAAAGTTTGACAAGACTTTCCCGAACGGCTTCCACACTGCCCTGAACATCGGCTTTGACGATGATGTTCAGTTCTTTCAGATCGCCTTCGTTCAACTGCGAGAACAGGTTATCCAGCGTGACCTGCTGGCGGGCGGCGTTGGCGGCGTCTTTGATCTTCTGCTTGCGCTGTTCGACCAGTTCACGCGCCAGACGTTCATCCGAAACCGCGTCGAAATCGTCACCGGCGGTCGGCACTTCGGCAAGACCCGTGATCTCGACCGGGACGGACGGGCCGGCTTCTTTGACGGCTTTTCCGTTTTCGTTGTTCATGACACGCACACGGCCGACTGAGGTGCCCGCAACGATGATATCACCCGAATGCAGGGTACCGTTCTGAACCAGCAGCGTGGCGACCGGACCGCGGCCTTTGTCCAGACGGGCCTCGATGACAACGCCCTTTGCGCGGCGGTCGGGATTGGCTTTCAGTTCCATGACATCGGCGACCAGAATGATGTTTTCCAGCAGTTTATCCAGTCCCATGCCGGTTTTGGCGGAAACGGGGACACAGATGATGTCGCCGCCCCATTCTTCCGGAACGAGCGAGTGTTCGGTCAACTGCTGTAAAATGCGGTCGGGGTTGGCTTCCGGTTTATCCATTTTGTTGATGGCAACAATGATCTGTACCTTCGCGGCTTTGGCGTGGTTGATGGCCTCGATGGTCTGCGGCATGATACCGTCATCGGCGGCAACGACCAGTACGGCAATATCAGTCGCCATGGCACCGCGCTGACGCATGGCGGTAAAGGCGGCGTGTCCCGGGGTGTCCAAGAAAGTGATATCACGTCCCTGACAGTTGACACGGTAGGCGCCGATGTGCTGAGTGATACCGCCCGCTTCGGTCGAGGTGACGGCCGTGTTGCGGATCGCGTCCAGCAGGGAAGTTTTACCGTGGTCAACGTGACCCATGACGACTACGACCGGACTGCGTTCCTGCAAATCCGCTTCGTTGTCTTCG
>JAZUFP010000129.1:0-5667 GCA_045640765.1 Acutalibacteraceae bacterium | reverse complement strand
CGTTCAGGATATCTTTCTGCTTTTTGAGCGGATCTGTTACTCGATCAAAGATACATCTTCGGGGACGGTGACGGTATACCGCCAAACGCCGCCGCAGACGGTTTCCAGACCGTTCTTGGTTTTTTGCTTGGGTGGATCTATTACATTATTATAAAGATTTTCCTTGGTCAGGGTGATCATAATGTCCCCCGTTTCCCGGTCTTGAATGATATTCCAGTTGGAAAGCCATAAATCGCAGCTTTCACCGTCGTGGCAGGTGTCGATCTCGGTCAGCGTTTCCTTTTTCAGCACGCCATACATATCATCCACCTGACAGATATACAGCGGGAAACGCGGGTTGTTGGATTCGGCATCCTTGTCGGTAATGTTGCCGATCCAGTACAGCGCGCCGTTCTTTTCACTGCGGACCAAGGTAGACATCGACGAGGAGGAATAGAAGATCTCGCGGTCATCAAAGTGCCACGGCATGGGCTGGGTGAAGGTCTTGCCGCCGTCTTCCGAGTAGGAGTACCACTTTACGGGCGGCATACTCTTGTCGATTCTCGAACCCCAGCTTTCGAAATAACCGTTGGAACCGCGGAACACCAGCAGTATTCTGCCGGATTTCAATACTGCCACATTGGGTTCACACAAACCGCGGGAACTGTACGCGGTGTTGATCATAATGGGGTTGGAGAAGGTAAAATCATATAAGCCGGTCTTTTTGTTGTAAACACCGCGTGCCACAACACAGCCGGGTTGGTTGCCGTTGATTTCGGGGCAGTACAGTTTGTAATCCTCGCCGGACAATTCACAGCATTTGCGCGTGTGCAAGCTCAAAGGGATAAGCAAATCGCCGTTGTCCATGACGGTATAATAGGTGATCGAACAATCGTTGGCGTCGGCGTATTCCATCTCTTTGCCGCCTTCAACATAAGCGGGACCGTCCTGATAACGGATCATCTGCTTTTTCTCATTTCCCTTTTCATCGGTAATGGTAATGTAGCTGTGTTCGGGTTCCCAGTCGCCGCCCGACCAGGTGCGGTTTGAAGCTTCTATGGCGCCGCCGATCCCCAAACGGTGCGTTTCGCATTTTACATAGTGTTTGTTTGTCTCATTCCAGAGCCGGTCCATGTAGGCAAAAGAAAACATTTCGTCCTTGCCGAAATAGGTGTAGATTTGTTCGGAATAGTTTTCCCATTCCCCCCAGGTTTTTCCGTTATCCTTACTGAAACGCCGGAATTCTTGCCCCGGCACATCGGAGGCGGCGGCGATGGAACGGGCCTCTCTCAATTCGAGACCGTCGTGAGAGGTATAGGCAAAGCTGCGGGTTTCGCTGGTAGAGGTAAATTCCGAAACGGGAACGTACTCCTCTTGCTTTACCTTTATTTTCAGGGCTTCTTTATCAATTTTTACACGTCCCGAAACAAAGGGTGCCGACGACGTGGAATCAGTCGCTGATTCTTTTTTGCAGCCGGCGCCGGTCATTAAAAGAAACAGCGCGGCAAGCAGGATCGATAACGAACGAACGGTATTTTTCATGATCATAAATCTCCCTATCGTTTATTTTTTACCCGACCGTTCGGGTCGGAATTCAAGACCGATTAACCCAAAATGATTTCAAGCAGATCCGGCAGTTCGTTGATCCGATAATCACACAGATCCCCGATGCCGGACTGTTCAATATTGCCGCCGGCAATTCCGGCACAGGCAAATCCCGCCAGTTTGATGGAAACGACACCGGCGGAAGAATCCTCGACGCCGATCACCTTATGGCGCCGCTCAAACGGGATCCCCAATCCCACACGGGCGGTTTCGGCGTACAGCCACGGATGCGGCTTCGGTTCCAGTTCGCCCATCGTTCCGGTCTGACCTTTTCGCAATGCCTGACCGGCGGTGATGATGCTGTCGTAAAAATCGACCGGGTCGCCCATGTCCAGTTGGCGGAACGCCGACACGATCTCCGGCATGGCTTTTTCGTAAAGTCCGCTTGTGACAAGACCGATTTTGATGCCTTCACGCTTGACCGCGGTCAAAAACTCTTTCAGGTGCGGCGCCGGCGTAAAGGCGTGCTTTTTTCCCCTGCCCTTCATGATCTCGTCCATTTCATGATGCACGATTTCATAATAATACTGCCGGGCGGTTTCCACACTGCCGGACGGATAGTATTTGTCGATCATGTATTGCAGATGTTCCGACACCGAATGTCCCGAAATAAAGGGTTCGTCCTCTTCTTCACGTTTGAAATCGGATCTGCCCATCAGACGTGCCGTCGTCTGTTCGATGATCCACATCCAGAACTGTTCGCTGTGGACGCTGGTTCCGTCCAGATCCATTAAAATGGCTTCGGCTTTCGGCTCGAAACAGGTTTCATGCAAAGGATAGATCGCCGGATAACCCATTCCGCTTTTGACATAGCAGAGTTTTTTATCTTCAAACTCGATGATATCCGTTTTTCTGTCGTCCGGGGTCAAAATATTTTTGACCCCGTCTTTTCCGCATTCAAAAAATTCGTTTTTCTGTATTTTGTTCATATCAATCCACTTACTCAACTATTCTTAAAGTAATGATCTTCTTCGCGCCGGCGGAATATGTTTTGCCGATTTCTTCCGTGACGCTTTCATCCATATTGCAAAGATAAATTTTACCCTTTGTATTGACCGTCACGCTTTGTTCCGATTCGGTGGCATTATAATATCTGACGATAATACCGTTTTGGTCATCGGCACGTTTGACGGCGGTAACATGTACGTTTTTGTTATCGACCGACAGCAGACTGTTTTCCATCGGCAGATCGCCCTTGCCCCTGCCGCAGACAGCCGCCTTGACAGGTGCGAAAATTTCAGCGGCCTTATTGGGAAGCGACGTATATTCACCGCTGCCGAAATGAATAGCATATTCAAAGGTCTGCTTTCCGGGGCACTGTACACCGTCGTCTTCCAGTTCGGTGACCTTTTCTTCCGAAACGGCCAGTTTGATGCGGCAGGAACGGATCAGGGTAAGCGCCATGGTGGTATCCTCAAATACCTCGTACTCGAAAAGTCCCTTCGGCATGACGGAGAAACTGTTTTCTTCGTCGGTCACGGCGGCGAAGGTACGCAGCGGATGCATTCCGAACGCCTGCTCGACCCAGCCGGTCGAATCGGGAATTTCGATGTCGTGTTTTACAATATCAAAATGACTGTCGCAGACCGAAATGTCGCTCTTGATCCCCGTCGGGAAATTCACGCGCAGCCAATGGTCTTTCGCATTATTGACCAGTTCGACCTTCACCTTGATATAATCGGCGTTTTTGTCCAGCGTATAGGTGGTTTTGATCGGGATCTTGGTATAAATATCGCTGGGATTCACGGCACAGCTTTCGGGAACTTCAAAGCTGCATTCGGTCACGATCGTACCGGAAAGTTCGCCGCTTTCGGCGGTATAGATCCTTGCCGGCGTGCCCAAAGTCGAATACTTGCGGTCAAATTCGGGGCTTTCGTGTTCCCAAGCGTTGCCGACTTCGCCCTGCGAAGTATAGAAATTGACGTTTTTATATTCTTTGCCCGTTTCTTTATACAGAACGTCCAGTGTGCCGTTGCTGTTTACGGTCGCTTTGATTTTTTCGTTTTCAAGCACGTTTCCGCAGGCGATCCCCGTCTTTTTCTGCATTTTATGGGGTGACGGTTTCACCCGGAAAACCTTGTACCCGAGCGCGGGAACGTTTTTGATCTCGGCGTATACTCTGTGATGGAAACTGTCAAGGATCGTCGGAACGTCCCAGATATTATCCATGAAAATACTGGATTTTTCGCTTTCGATCGGCTGTACTTTAACACCGTCGATCGAAAAGCCCTTTCCCAGATCAGCGGGCAGTTCAACATCCAGCGGAACGATCACGTCCCGTTCAAAGGGAAGTGAATTATAAACGACCAACTGTACGACGTCTTTATCCTGACCGGCAGGCGAAAGATTCTTCGCGATGTGCGCCATGGCGTCTTCGGTCACGATCTCACCGATATCTCTGGCTTTTCTGAAACGGTATTCCATATCTTTGCACACGCAATCGGGCGCACAGCCGCCGTTGGCGTCGTGCGAATGGTTGGAAAGCAGGAACTGCCAGCCGCGGTGCAGGTAGCGCTTGCTGTCGTTGCCGGCCAGCGCGTTCATCGGCTCGGCGTAGTAACAAAGTTCGGTATACGCCGAAAAATCCGCCTGTTTCAGATAGGTGCGCGCGCTGATCGTACCGGGGAACAGATAGGTCCATTTGCCCTCTTTGAGATACGCTCTGCGTTCGCCTTCCAACACGGTCATTTTGCTCTTGTCAAGATACTTTTCGGCGTCTTTCCAGAATCCTTCCAGATTGGTATGCTCGATCGCGAGTTCGCCGTCAAAGAATTTCTTGGCGTCCTTAATGACTTCGCTTTCTCTCGGGAAACCGACCGAAATATCGTGTCCGTTCATGCCGAGGAATACCGGCGTGGTAAAATGCCCTTTTTCTTCTTCCAGCATATCAAGGATCGCTTTTTTCAAGGTCGCGGGATCGTAATTGGCGACCGGAGATTTCAGGTCGTAATTGATCGACGGGCCGACAAACCCGTCCGCGCGGCGGAAGGGAGCCTCGTCAAATTCGCCCCACGTGTAATCCTTTGACCAGACGCGGTTTCTCGATACGCTTCTGTGAACCTGATAATACCAGTTATAGCGGCAGTATAACGCAAACCGGCTGGCCAGGATTTCCGTTCCGTCCGGTGCGCGCCAAATATATTCCGCCGGCGCTTCGTGATGCGAAATGCCGCGGTAGAACATCATATAATCAATGCCGAAATCCTTTAAGATCTGCGGATACTGTCCCGTTTGACCCCAGGAAGACGGTGTATAACCCACTTTCGGACATTTTCCGCCGTATTTTTCGACCGTTTCTCGGCCGAACATCAAGTTCCGGATCAGCGATTCGTGGGAAATGGTGAATTCTTCGGGCAAGGTATAATACGGACCGATGATCAGCCGCCCCTCCCGTACGAATTTTTCCACCTGTTCCCGGCGTTCGGGACGCATTTCAAGATAATCGTCGATCATGATGGAATGCCCGTCCATGGTGAACGAATGGTATTCCGGATCACTTTCCAGAATATCCAGCGTGGTGTCCAGCATAACAAGCAGATTATGCCGTGTCTTTTCAAAACTGAATCTGAACTCTCGGTCCCAATGGGTATTGGAAACAACATCAATTTTCGTGGGTTTCATCGAACTCCTCCTTAATATATGAAAACGATCAACAATGGATTTATATCATCACGGCGGAATTTGGTGTCACAAATACTTCCAAAGACCGACCGTGAAATTTACCGCTTTTCGACGCGGTCATTTACTTTTTTGATTTTCCGGGTGATCAGCGGGTAGGCACCGTAAACCAGACCGGAAAGAAATTGCAAAGCGCACGCCCACAGCAAAATGGGACGAACGCCCCATACCGACAATAAGAAGCCGGTCAAAAGACTTCCGACCGCCGTGCCGCCGGTGGTAAACATCATGCGCCACGAGGTATAACTTCGCATGATTTCATACGGAACGATCTCGGTCACGAATCCCGGGACCGCCATGGAAAACGCGTATAATCCCAAACTGTGCAGGAAATACAACGCCAGATAGACCGTCCAGTTTTTTGTAAAAACCATTCCGACGATCGGCAGAACGTAAAAACACGTT
>JAZUFP010000128.1:0-3397 GCA_045640765.1 Acutalibacteraceae bacterium | reverse complement strand
CTTTTATATGCTGAAACTGGATTGCGACGATGCCGACCTGAGTTATGCGCATATGCGTTCCACCAAATTCAGCGTGACCGCCGGTACGCAGTACGATATTACGTTCGATTACGTGCTGACCGGCACGGCCAAAACGCCGAGTGCCTGCCAGATTCGTTTAGCAGGTGACGCTTCCGACATCAACGTCAACTCCATTGCCGACGAAAACAACAATAACGAAACGGCGCTGGCAAACGGGATCCACCGTTTCAAGGCGACCGTGACCGCGACCAAAACCGCCGACGACGTGCGTTTGGTATGGCGCCTGGTTTACAACGGCGTTCTGTATATCGCAAATCCGTGCGTTACCGTTCACGGCAGTACCGAAAACCTGATCACCAACGACCTTTCGTTAGGCACGCTGACCGGTTGGTACTACATTTACGGAAGCGGCACGCAGGGTATTATTGAAAACGGCGTGACCTCCGCCTTTGACGGCGCCGCCGTCGTTCTGGCGTTTGATCCCACCCTGTTCGGCGGTGAAAACCCGGCGGTGGACGGCGACTATATGATGAAACTGAACACCGACAATTTAAGCTACTATCACCTGCGCTCTACCCCGTTTTCGGTAACGCAGGGCATACAGTACGATATTTCGTTTGATTATTCGATGCTCGGTTCGGTCAAAACCGATACGGCCTGCCGCATTATGCTTTACAGCGGAACGGTCGGCGGAACCGAAACCAGCGTAACAGGGCGTTTGGGCGACGAAAATAACGGCGGCAAGCAGTACTTTGACGGCGGCATTCATCATTTTTCAGCCACCGCAACGGCGCTGGCAAGCGCAAACGATGCCCGTCTTGCTTTCCGTTTGGTCTATTCCGGCACGGTGTATCTGACCAATTTGAAGGTGACCGTTCACGGCAATACCGAAAATCTGCTGACCAACGATCTGTCGGGCGGCAATCTGTTGGGCTGGCAGTACGTCACGGATAAAGGCGTGCAAGATACCGCCGGTGCCGTGACCGAGTTGTTTGACGGCGCCATTAAGGTCATGGAATTCAGCGAAAACACCTTTAACGGTCTGCCGGAAATCGAGGACGCGACCGGCATGGCGTGGCTGATCGAAGGCAACGACAACTGGGGCAAGATCCGTTTTAACATCTTTGACACCGTAAAAACCGGACAGACCTACACCATGGAATTCGATTATTATATGCCCACCGGCAGATTTTTGATGCAGGGTAAAAATCCCGCTTCGTCCGGTGATGACACCCTTGACGATTACGTCCACGCATCGGGCGACGTACGGCATTATTCCGTGACCTTCACCGCGACCTGCAACGCCTATCCGGCAATGATCCGCGATACCGCCGTCGATACCGTGCTTTACGTCTGGAACGTGCAGCTGTTCGACAGCACCCACAAGCTGCTGGCCAATGGTACCGAGGCCTCCAACGCGGCCCTGACGGCAACCACCGTCACCAAAATGGATTACAACCGGATCCCGATTTTCTGCGACCACGAATACGAAGAAGGCGTTTGCGTTCACTGCGGAAAGGTACAGAAAATCTACCGTGTTTCCTCCGACAGTACCGCAAAGGTCTTCCGCACGACCAATGTTTCCGGACTTTCGGGCGAAGCGGTCGACTATTCGTTTGAATATTACCTGACCGACTGTGGAAACGCACCGACGGTCAGCACCGGCGATACGCTCGAATGCGGTTACCACACCTACATCTATACCGGCACGGCAACCGGCACCTTTGCCCCGACCGTGACGATGCCCGCAAACGGCGGCATACTGTACGTTTGGGGAACGGCGCTTTCGGTCGGCGGTGAGGAAAACGGCGACCCCGAAAACGCCGTGGAACAATCGACCGCGAACGTTCAGCAGGTGGCATATTCCGCCATTCCGTTTGTGACGGGCGACGCCAACAACGATGCCGTGTGCGACGTGCGCGATCTTGTACACATCAAGCGGTATCTCGCGGAAAGCACCGTAACTATTGAGATCGCCAACGCCGATCTGGCTTACGACGACCAAATTACCGCGGAGGATATGGTTTTATTGAAGAAATATCTTTTGGGCACCTACAACGCCATTCTGAATCAGCCCAAGATCGACGTGGTCGGCACTTCTGCCGACGGTGACGGCTGGATCTACCGTTTAGGCAAAGGCGGTATTATGCTGCGTGAGGTGGAAATCGACAGCGGAAAGGGTGGCGATCCCGTTACGTTCGCCTATTTCTCCGACTGCCACATCAAGGACGAAAAGCCCGCCGGGAACGTAGCCGGATGTCTGGCCTATGCCGACAACTTTGACCGGATCGTCATGGGCGGCGATATGATCGAAGAATATCCGTATCTGAACATCCTGACGACCGCCTTTGCGCCCTACGCCGACAAGCTGACAGCCGTTTTGGGCAGTCACGAAACCTTCGATTACAGCCACAATTACGGTACGCTGGAAGATCGTTACGCCGCACTTTCCGCCATTTGGCCGCATGACGTGTACTACGCTTCCAAATTGATCGCCAATAAAGTTATGATGATCCAGATGGATAACGGACAGTCACATTTCCGGGATAGCCAGATCGCGCAGTTCACCGCCGATCTTGCGTTGGCACGCGCCAACGGCTATACCGTGCTGCTGTTCATCCACGAGCCGGTAAGCGTCGGCGACACCGCGCAGAAAAAGGTAGCGGCGCTTTACACCAGCCCCGAACGGCAGGATTTGGTTGCCCCCTATGCCGCAGGCATCGACTTTAACCAGTACGTCGGCGGGAAGCCTGCCAGCGACACGGCGGCAGACACGGCCATCCACAACCTGATTACAAGCAACGGCGATTTGATCAAGGCGGTCTTTACCGGACACCTGCACGCCGACTTTAACACCCGCATCAAAGCCAAAACGGCCGGCGGTGCTGATACGTGGATCCCGCAGTACACCGTCTGTTCCGCCAATAACGACAACGGTCACGCCATTCAGATCACAGTAAAATAAGGCATTACAAAAAGGTCTATCCGAAAACGGATAGACCTTTTCTTACGCTTTGGTTTTTTCCACCGTACAGCCGGGATAATACCATAAAAGGATCTCACGGTAATCACTCCCCTGCTTTGCCATGCAGTTGGCGCCGTACTGGCTCATACCGACACCGTGTCCGCTGCCGCAGGTCGTGACCGAAAATTTTCCGTCACGAAAGGTGATCTCGAAGTTCGTCGATTTCAGATCCAGTGCCGCTCTGACCGATGCCCCGGTCAACTCGGTGCCGCACAAACAAATTTTTTTAACCGCGCCCGATTCGGTACGAACGGCTTTGCCGACATATTTTTCAGGTTTACCCGAAAAAGTGACAGACGATTTTAGTTTTTCTATCAATTCCGCCGCCGAAAAGACGGCCGTGTTCTTATA
>JAZUFP010000127.1:0-7322 GCA_045640765.1 Acutalibacteraceae bacterium | reverse complement strand
AAAGCATCTATGCGTTCCGCGGATCAAATCCGGAAATTTTTCTCGACCGAAAGAATAAAGCGGTCGATGCCGAAAATGCCGATGATGATTCACTGAAAAAGATTTATCTTACCAAAAATTTCCGAAGTCGCCGCGGAATCTGTGACTTTGTGAATTTCTTTTTTCGTCAGATCATGACGGAAAAGACCGGAAAACTGCGGTATGATCCGGATGAAGAATTGGTTTGCGGCGCCGAATTTCCGCCGAATGATGCGCCTGCCGCTGAACTTTTATTCTTGAATAACGCGCCGAGAAATACAGCAGATATTATTGCCGCGGAAGGCAAACGGATCGCGGATTATATTCACAGTGTTATGCAGGAAAAACCGTTTTTGAAAGACGGTGACGGTCTTCGCAAAGCGAAGTTTTCGGATTTTGTGATCCTTTTGCGATCCGTCAGCGGAAAGGATTTTCTTCTGACGGAAGCATTGCGCAGTCACGGCATACCTGTTGAACACAGTCCCGATGCGTATTTGTCCACGGTTGAAGTTACTACCGTTTTATCGCTATTGAGGATCATCGACAATCCGGATAACGACATTGAACTGCTGACAGTCCTTTTGTCACCGATTTTCGGTTTTTCTGCTGATGAATTGGCGGAATTCCGTGCTTCCTGCAAGGATTCTTCTCTGATTTCGATGATCGTTTTTTCCGCAGAAAACGGGAATAAACACGCGGCTGATTTTCTTGCAAAACTGGATGAATTCCGACGTGAATCCGCTGTGCTGTCTCTGCCGAAATTCTTGACCAAATTACTACTGATGACCGATTATCTGAATATTGTTTCCGCGATGAGCGACGGTAATAGCCGTCGGCTGAATTTGCAGTTGCTGATCACCTACGCTTCAACTTACCATGAACGCACTTCCGGTGGGATCGGCGGTTTTCTGAATTATATTGAAAAATTGCCCCAAGGTACGCTTTCCGCCGCAAAAACAGGCGGCGGCGCGGATGTTGTCCGAATCACCAGTATGCACAAATCCAAGGGATTACAGTTCCCGATTTGTATTTTGGCACATTTGAACGATTCCTTCTTTAACAAGGATACGCGTCATAGTATGCTGTATGATGATGAAGTCGGTATCGGTTTCAAATATTTTGAAGAAAGTGAATCGAAACGCGTAAAAACCGTGGCTTTTGATTTATTGGAAATCAAAAACAGACAGAAACGTTCTGAAGAAGAACTTCGCGTTTTGTACGTTGCGATGACACGTGCCGAAGAACGTCTTGCTTTAGTGATGCCGTTCGGTGATTTGTACGGAAACGTCTGCGACAGTGCGTGTAATCTGTTATTGAATCAAGGCAGGGTCGATCACCGTTTCTTTGCTGCCGCTTCCTCAATGCAGGATTGGATTTTAATGGCTGTTTTACAACATCCGGACACCTCGACACTGCGTGATGAACTTGATTTCCGTCTGCCGATACTTCCGACCGAGAGTCATCTGACCGTTGATATATCCAACGCGGATTTTGAGGAAATTAGTGTCGAGGAAGACACACCCGCACCGATCGCCGATCCGCTGGATCCGACATTCCTGGAACAGTTGAAAAGTAATTTGACATACGTTTATCCCTACGGCCCGCTACGCGATATCGAAGCAAAAAGCACCGTATCTTTGCTGGCCAACCATGCCGAACGCGAGCGTTTTGAGTTTTCTGCAAAACCGTCGTTTATGTTAGAAAGTGGGATCAGCGCCGCCCGGCGCGGTACCGCGACTCACCACGTCATGCAGTTTATGCGTTTTACGGAACATCCCGACGTGGATGCAGAACTGGAACGCCTGGTCGAATGGGCTTATATTACCGAAAGCGAAGCAAAAGCGATCGACCGAAAAGCCGTTAAAAAATTCTTTGAAAGTTCCTTGTATGCCCGTATACTGAAAGCGGATTCCGTACATCGTGAAATGCGGTTTTTAACCGAATTGCCCGCCGAACGGATCAATTCGTCGCTGCCGGTGGAGTTGAAGGACGAAAAGATCGTCGTTCAGGGCGCCGTGGATCTTTGCATTATTGAAAACGGCGTTCCGATCGTGATCGATTTCAAGACCGACCGTGTGAATACGCCGGAAGAACTGATCGAAACCTATTCGGAACAGTTGAATATTTACAGCAGTGCCTGCGGTAAAATTTTTGAAAAACCGGTAGGGGAAAGAATAATCTATTCTTTTGCGCTGCACCGTGCGATCACTTTACCGTAAAAAAACCCCGACCGGGATTCCGGTCGGTGTTTTTCAGTTCTCTTTTTGCAATTCCATTAAAAACTGTTCCAGTTTCTTTAATTGCTGATTATTCAATTTTCGGAAAATGCGAATGTAATTCCGTTCGTTATTTGTCAGTACAAGCGGTTTTGAAGTTAAAAACTGCGGGCCGCTTGAATTCAGCGTGATCGGTTCAAAAGAACGTGGAGAATTACCGTGCAGATAGGTTTCCATCGGCATATCCGTTTCCTGTTCTCCGTACAGGATCTGAACGGGGGAAACGTGGAAAAGCGCCGCTAATTTGGTTGCCAGTTCCGGGCTGATTTTTCCCTGCGCTTCCTGTCTTGCGTAGGTGCTGCGGTGAATTCCAAGTGCTTCGCTGACTTGATTTTGTGTCAGACCGGCTTTGATTCTGTATTGTTTGATTTGTTCGCCGATTTGCGATTTCATAATTTGACCTCATTTTTTCAAAATAATGCTTGACTTGACGGGTTATAATTGGTATAATCAATAAGTCCTCGCTGAAGTGGCTCAGTTGGTAGAGCAGCTGATTCGTAATCAGCAGATCGTGGGTTCGAGTCCCATCTTCAGCTCCAAAGTGCCGGAAATCATTTTGATTTTCGGCGCTTTTTATTATACAAAAACCGTCGAATTTTGTCAAGATTTTGTGCCACATCCTGTTTTGAGAATGAATAACAGCAAAACCGCCTTGTGCTGTTAAAAAATTGCCTTTGTGTTCGTTTAATACATTTTCAGTATATCTTTTGACCTGGGATGAATAAAATGAATGTGGGGGGATTTTGTTGCTTTTTGAGTGGGACTGGAAATATTTACTGAAAAGATCCGGGATAGTTTTACTGGCGGTGACGGTGTTCGGGGTGTCAGCGCTGTTTGGCACTGAACAACCAAAACCTGCTATCTCGACTGCTGTTCTAGAAGCAGCGCCGATGATCATCGTTGATCCCGGTCACGGCGGGTTTGACGGCGGAGCCGTTTCCGATGACGGTACTTTGGAAAAGGACATCAATCTCGATATAGCATTCTTTGTTGAGAAACTGCTGAAATTTTACGGTTATCGCGTTATTATGACCCGAAACGCAGATACAGGCACCGAAAGTGTGACCGGTACGATTGCCGGCAGAAAGAAAAGCGATCTTGAAAACCGTTTGATGTTGATGAGTCAAAATCCGGACTCTGTTTATGTTAGTATACACTTAAACAAGTATACGACCTCTGCCGCGGCCGGGGCACAGATCTTTTATACACCAAATATTGAATCCGCTTCGGTATTGGCGGACTGTATCCAATCGTCGATCCGTCGGCAATTACAACCCGTAAACAACCGTAAAGTCAAATCCGGCGGAAAAAATGCGTATCTGCTCATGAAAGCGACCGTTCCGGCCGTGATCGTAGAATGCGGATTTTTAAGTAATCACCGTGAACTGGAATTGTTAAAGAACCGGGACTACCAGGCAAAGATAGCATTTTCCATTGTAACCGGAATACTTGATTTTTCTTCAAAGAACTTCGTCAATACTTGAAATTCAACACTGTTATGATATAATGATTTTGTAAAAAACGGATGGGATGTGCTGAAAATGGCAGGGAAAACAAAAACGGTGTATATTTGCAGTGAATGCGGCTATGAAAGCATGAAATGGACAGGACAATGCGCCGGATGCGGTGCGTGGAATACCATGAATGAAGAACTGTCCGTTCCGACAAAAACCGCTATCAGTGCCACGCGCAATATTCGTTCGGCAACGGCAAAACCGTTAGGGGAGATCGCAGTTGATGATGAATGCCGTTTTGTGACCGGTATTCGTGAATTGGACCGTGTTTTGGGCGGCGGCATCGTCAAAGGTTCGGTCGTGCTTTTGTCAGGTGACCCCGGTATCGGGAAATCGACCATTTTGTTGCAGATCTGCCGATCTCTGCAAAATCAACTGAATATTCTTTATGTTTCGGGTGAGGAATCCGCGGTACAGATCAAATTGCGTGCTAACCGCATCGGTGTCAGCGGTGACTCCATTACCGTCATGTCCGAAACCGACACGCAGGCGATCTGTGAATATATCCGAATCACAAAACCGGAACTGGTCATGATCGACTCGATCCAGACCATGCAGATCGGTGAACTTTCTTCGTCAGCCGGCAGTATCGTTCAGGTACGGGAAAGCACGAATCTTCTGCTGCACACCGCGAAAGAACTGGAAATACCGACCTTTATCGTTGGTCATGTCAATAAAGGCGGCGACATTGCCGGGCCTAAGGTAATGGAGCATATTGTGGACACGGTATTGTATTTTGAAGGGGAGCGCAATCAATCCTACCGAATTTTGCGCTCGATTAAAAACCGTTTTGGCTCGACCAATGAAATCGGCGTATTTGAAATGAGCGAACGCGGTCTGAACGAGGTTGAAAATCCATCCGCCATGTTGCTGTCCGGTCGGATCAGCAATGTTTCCGGCGGCTGTATTACCTGCGTGATCGAAGGAACCAGACCGATCCTGTCCGAGGTGCAGGGCCTGGTGACCACAACCGGATTCGGCAATCCGCGCCGGATGTCGACCGGATTTGATTACAATCGGCTGAATCTTTTGCTGGCGGTTTTGGAAAAACGCATCGGGTTATATTTTTCCAATCTTGACACCTATCTGAATATTGTCGGCGGAATGCGTCTGGACGAGCCCGCGGCCGATCTTGCCGTGTGTATGTCCCTGGTTTCCGGTTTGCGCGATATTCCGATCGACGAACATTGGATCGCGTTTGGTGAGGTCGGACTTTCGGGCGAGATCCGAAGTGTTCCACGGGTGCAGGCACGTATCAATGAAGCGGAACGGTTGGGATTCACCACCTGCATTTTACCGAAAAGTTGCCTTCGTCAGTTAAGTGATAAAAACGTAAATATTCAGTTGATCGGTGTCCGCAACCTGCGTGAAGCCATTGACTTGATCAAATAAAAAATCATTAAAACAAGACCTCCGGAAAAACCGGAGGTCTTGTTGCAAACTTGAACATAGAATTAATCAGGTGCGCATAGGGAAAATCACTTATATACACCTGATATGGTACGAGTGTTCATAAGGGACTTTACCATCGGGGTAGAGTCATAAAATAAATGCAAGGCTCAACCCGAATTGGGCCAAGCCTTGTTTGTGGTGCGGGTGACAGGACTTGAACCTGCACGCCGAAGCGCCAGCTCCTAAGGCTGGTGCGTCTGCCAATTCCGCCACACCCGCATATTTTGTATTTTACAGAATCCGCGGCGAATTGTCAAGACTTTATGTGTCAAAGTCATACCTTTTAACATATTGTAGGAACGGGAAATAATTATTCCCGATTCTTACAGGGAGGAAAAGGAATGGCAACTTTTACAAACCAGGCAAATCTGACCTATACCGGCGGCGCGGTCGCTTCCAATATCGTAACGGGTGAGTTGCTTGACTCATTCAGTGTTACAAAAAATTCGGTCGACAGTGTTTACCGTAACGGTGACATTGTGACCTATACTATCAGTATGACAAACACCGGAAATGTTCCGCTTACCGGTTTGACCGTTACTGACGATCTCGGCGCTGTTGATTTTAACGGGACAGCGGTTTACCCGTTGACCTATCAGCCCGACGCGATTCAGTATTATCAAAACGGCGTAGAGCAGGCGGCACCTGCGGTCACCGCCGGTCCGCCGCTTGTGATTACAGGCGTTACCGTACCGGCAAACGGAAATGCGCAGATCATCTATTCGGCACGGGTGAATGAATTTGCGCCGCTTGATGCCAATGGTGCGATCAACAACACGGTCACGGTCAACGGCGCGGGTCTTGCCGCCGAAACAGCCAACGATACCGTAACTGTTGACGCTGCACCGGAACTTTCCATCAACAAAGCCATCAATCCGGCAACGCTTACACCCGGCGACCCGGTGACCTACACGTTTACTGTCGTGAACAATGGTAACACAGCGGCAACGGAAGCGGATAATATTCAGATCACCGATACGTTTGATCCACCGCTGAATATTACTTCGGTAACCTATAACGGTACACCGTTGACAACGCCTGCCGATTACACCTATGATGCCGGTACCGGTACGTTTGCAACGACCGCCGGTCAAATTACCGTGCCTGCGGCCAATTATACGCAAAATGCGGCAACCGGTGCTTATGCGGTCAATCCCGGCACGTCAACGCTTGTTGTCAACGGAACGATCGCTTAAAAACAGACAGCAGTGCAAAAACAGCACTGCTGTTTTTTATCTTGCGGTTTTCGACAGAATATGCTATTATAATCACGTAAGGGATGATTATAATGCAACAGGAATTATCGCGCGCAACACTTGCGAAAAAATATT
The DNA here is from genome assembly GCA_045640765.1 of Acutalibacteraceae bacterium. Lineage (GTDB taxonomy): Bacteria > Bacillota > Clostridia > Oscillospirales > Acutalibacteraceae > UBA737. Next base: position 731 of record JAZUFP010000127.1, on the reverse strand, counting down.
TTTTAGAAGGATATAATTGTACACAGGCAGTCGTTTTGGCTTTTGCGGATCTTTTTGAAATTGATCAAAACGCATTGTTGTCGATCGCATCTTCTTTCGGCGGCGGCATGGGCCGTTTGCGTGAGGTGTGCGGAACGGTCAGCGGTATGTTTATTGTCATGGGACTGATTTCGGGTTACTGTACGCCGGAAACCGGAAAAGTCAAAGCGGATCATTATGCTCATATACAGAATCTGGCCCGTTGTTTTGAAGCGCAAAACGGCTCGATTGTTTGCCGTGAATTACTGAAACTTGATAACAAGCGTGATCTACCGATCCCTGAAGCGCGCACAGCGGAATATTATAAAAAACGTCCCTGCCCGGAATTGGTTAAAAACGCGGCACAGATCCTCGATACATATTTGTCACAGAATAATATTCTGACGAAAAAATGATCGCCCGTGTTGCCGCAGTGTTTTTTGCTTAATTTTGCAAAAGGAAACATTTCACTTTTTACGGTGCACATGAACGAAGAGGTCAAACCACACGGATTCAAAAAGCAGGCGTAACGCCTTCTTTCTTGATTTTTTGTGTAACGAAAACTACCGGCAGTGCCGGTAGTTCCAAAAAGCTTTAGCTATGCATAGAAAAAGTATCCTCCTTCGTTTAAAATAGAAGTGGGTTTGCCAACCACAAACAAAAAACGAAGGAGGAATCAAGTATGAAACTTGACACAGATAGTTTAGCACATA